>DATJMP010000284.1:0-17239 GCA_035508655.1 Bryobacteraceae bacterium | reverse complement strand
TACAACCAGTGGCTCATCCGCCGGCTCCGGCTCGTCGAAGCCCAGATCTGGGACTACTACTACGAGGCGCAAACCACTGACTTCGAGCCTGGGAATTCCTTCCACCAGCGCCGTCGCCGCCATCCGCTCGTCGGCCCCTTCGGCAACTCGCTCTCCCACCTCACCCGCCTGCACTCCCGTCTCAGCTCTCTCGAGCGTTCCACCCGCCGTGCCTTCGCCGACCTCCGCCTCCTCCAGCAGTCGCCCCCCGAAATTCCCGAAGTCTCCGAAACTGCCGCAGTCGCCGCTGCCCCCGCCGCGCCCGATTCCCCCGGCCCCAACGTAGTTGGCTTCGTTCCACGAAGTCCCGATCCGCCCGATGCCCCCGGTCCCCGGCCCCCGGCCCCCGGCCCCAAAGTAGTTGGCTTCGTTCCGCGAAATCCGGAGTCGCCCGATTCCCCGGCCTCCAGTCCGCGCCGCCGTCCGCCTTACCGCGGCCCCGGCGCCACGCTGTAGTTCTTTTCGAAGTCGTTGCGGCTGTTCCGCACCGTGAAGGACCCGTCCGCGGCCGCCGAAACCTCGATCCAAAATCCCGCGCAGCGCGTTTCGGGGTTCGCGATCAGGTCCTCTGGGGAATTGAGCCGGCCTCCCGCGGTGGAATAATGAAGCTCCCACAGGTCCAACAGACCGGTCCAGTCCCGCAGCGTCTTCATTGCTTTCTCGGAGCCGCCGCTCGCCGGTCCGTTGTTCATGATCGCCACCCGCGGAGCCAGGGCGAGCACCATCTGCGGCGAACCCGAAGTCTTCTTGCCGTGGTGCGTGGTCATGTAGAGGTCCACCGTGCCCACCTTATTGATGGGGCACGCAAGCTCGTGCTCCTGGTTCCAATAGAGGTCGCCGAAATCCGCCACCCGGAACCGCCCGAACGTGATCACCAGCGCCAGCGAGCGCGGATTTTCCCCCGGGTCCATCTCGATCGGCTCGTAATCCCGGCACGCCGGATTCGTCTGCCCCGCACCCGCCAGCGGCGCGTCGATCGCCTTGCCCGAACCCGCCACCACTTCCACCCGGATGCCTTTCACCGGCACGGTATCGCCCGGCCCGAGCACCGTGTGCGGATGCCCGTCGCGCACCGCCCGATACGCCCGAAAAACGCCGCCCGATTTCGGATCGCCCTGGTAGTTGTCCCCGTGGTCGTAGAACTTGCCCACCGGAATCAGGGCAGCCAGTTGGGCCACCCCGCCGGCGTGATCCCCGTGGTAGTGCGTGATCACCAGCGAATCGATCCGGCTGATGCCTGCCGCCTTAGCCGCCGCCTGAATCCGCAGCGCGTCGCGTTTGCCGTTGCCGGCGTAGCCCGTGTCCACCAGCATCGATTCGCCCGAGGGCGCCACATACAGGGTGGACTTGCCTCCCTCCACGTCGATGGCATAGATCCGCAGCCGCCCCACCGCTTGCGGTAGCAGCGGCAAAGCCGAAAGGAGGAGGAAAAGGAGCGTCCGCATTCGACCCATTCTAACCGCCCCAACCTCGCGCTTTACTGTAACCGGGTAGTCATGCGCCCGGGCCGCCGTCCTGGTCGGCTTGCCGCACTCCCCCAGCCGGCTCTGACTGCGTCCGGAACGCCGCCAGCAACCTTCGCGTGGAAAAGCCGGCAATCGCGAGGAATATCGCGAAGCTGATGAGGATCACGCTCACGCGCCGTCCCGGGCTGATCTGCGTCACCGCCGGAGGTTGCACGCCGAAATCCAGCCAGATGGCCAGGTGGACCGTGGCCGCGCTCGCCCCCTCGTTGTCGATGACCAGCGCGTAGTCGCCCGGCTCGTTCACCAGGTAGTGCAGCCGGTTGTGTGCTCCCGGCCGCGTCACGTCCAGCATGCCGTGCGGCTCGCCCGCGCGCAGCCGGGCCAGGTCTTCCCGCCGCAGCAGGGCGATGCGCACCGGTGTGGCCTCCGACCCCGCCTCGCATTCCGCCGTTACCAGCGCCACCCGTTGTTTGAGGCTGAAATCGACATAGCGCCAGTCGTCGGCGGGAACGTGGTAGACATCGTCTACCAGTTGCACTCGCGGCGCGGCGAGCAGGAAAAGCAGGGCAATCGGCAGCATGGAAAATCGGGTCAGTCCCCTATGCCTCCGGCCGGCGCCGGACGGCCGCCGCCGGGGACGGCCTCCCCGAGCGGGTACAATAGGGCCATGAACCACAGTATGGCACAGGCCCGCGCGACCATTCGCTGCGAGCCGGCCGTCTGGAAGAGCGCGGCCAGTTTGGTCGCCGCCGCGCTGCTCAGCCTCCTGTTCCTCAGCTCCGGCTTATGGAAGATCACCGGCGTCGAGGCATGGGCGATGCGCCTGGCCCAGGCACGGGTGCCGGAAGCCCTGAGTATCCCCGGCACGCTGGCGCTCGGAATCGCCGAAACCATGGCCGGCGCCCTCCTGCTGGTCCCGCGCCTGCGCCGTTGGGGCGCTTGGCTCGCCCTGGCGCTTCTCGTCATCTTCATGACCTGGTTCGCCCTCAACTATGCCGCGCTGCGCGGCCAGGATTGCAGCTGCTTCCCCTGGCTGAAGCGCGTGGTCGGGCCGGGCTTCTTCGCCGGCGACGCCGTCATGCTCGTGCTGGCCGCGCTGGCCGCCGTCTGGGCGCCGCGCGCCGCCGGCCTGCGTACCGCGGCTCTGATGCTCGGCGCCGTCTCCGTCTTCGCCCTGGTCTCTTACGGCGCCCAAACCGTCCGCCAGACCGGCACGAAGGCCCCCGCCCGCATCACCGTCGATGGCCGCCCCTACCCGCTCGGGCAGGGCCGGTTCTTCCTCTTCTTCTTCAATCCCATGTGCATGCACTGCATGGATGCCGCCCATCGCATGTCGGCCCTGGATTGGGGCGAAACGCGGGTCGTCGCCATTCCCGTCGACCAGCCGCAGTTTTCCCGGCAGTTCCTGACCGAAAGCGGACTCAAGGCCGGGGTCTCCACCGACTTCGATTCCCTCAAGCGGATCTTCCGCTACACCACCGACCCCTTTGGCGTGGCCGTAATCAACGGCCGCGAAAAATCCCCCGTCACCCAATTCGAAGGAGCCGAGCCCGCCGCCTCACTCCGCCGCCTGGGTCTGGTGAAATAAACCCGCGACGCCCGAGTACGCTACGAACGGAGCCGCGACCGCCCAAGAGGACCCGTAGCGCCGGCCTCCTGGCCGGCCATGCCGGCATCCGTGCCGGCATTCCGGGCCAGCCGGATACCAGTCCGGCATGACTTTCGAGAGAGCAGGTGGCCGGTCACGGCAACGAAGTGACCGATCCGCCGCGGTACGGCGCAAGGTTGAAAGCTGATAGTTTAGTTCCGTGAACCTTCTCATCCCCAACCTGGGGTCGACCTCGCTGAAGTACCAGATCCTGGAGATGCCCTCGGAAGCCGTCATCGGCAAAGGGCGGCTGGAGCGCGTCGGCAGCTACCGCGAGGCCATTCACAGCCTCGTCCTGGGTGGCACCGCACCGCGCATCGATGCCATCGTGCTGAAGGCCGTCCACGGCGGTCCGCAATACCGCGGCACGTTCGTGGTGGATGACGGCGTCGTCGAGGCCCTTCGCCGTTTCCTGCCCGCGGCCCCCGCCCACAACGCCATCTATCTGGAAGCCATCGCCCTGTTCCGCGAGGCCATGCCCGAAACGCCCATCGTGGCCGCATTCGAGCCGGAATTCCACGCCACCATGCCGGAGCACGCGCGGCGCTACGGCGTGCCGGCCGACTGGGCGGAACAAGGCGTAGCGAAGTACGGCTTCCACGGTGCATCTCACCAGTACGTCAGCGAGCGCGCCGCGGCTCTGCTGGGCCGCCAGACCCGGCTGGTGAGTTGCCACCTGGGCGGAAGCTCGTCCATGTGCGCCATCGACCGCGGCCGGTCCGTGGATACCACCATGGGCTTCTCGCCGCAGTCCGGCCTTGAAAACGCCACCCGGCACGGTGACCTGGATGCCTTCGCGGTGCTCTACATGATGGAGCGGAACGGTTGGAGCCCGGAGGAGGTCCGGCGCAGCCTGGCAAGCGGCGGAGGGTTGGCCGGAATCTCGGGAGTGAAAGGCGGCGATCTGCGCGATATCGAAGCCGCCGCGGCCGCCGGAAGCACCGCCGCCGCGCTCGCTCTCGACGTCTTCGCCTACCAGGTGAAAAAGACCATCGGCGCTTATGCCGCCGCCATGAACGGGCTGGAAGCCGTCGCCTTCACCGGCGGCATCGGAGAGAACTCGGCCCGCCTGCGGGCGGCGTGCCTGGCCGGCCTGGAATTCCTGGGAGTAAAGCTCGACAAAGCCCGCAATGAAACGGAAAGCGGAGACCGTCTGGTCTCCGCCGATGATTCGAAAGTCGCCGTCCTGGCCCTGGCGACCAATGAAGAGTTAATCGTAGCCCGCCGTGCCTACCGCTGCCTGTGCGCGCAAAGCGCGGCAGCAACCTCGGAATAATCCATCAGGGGAAGGGAAGCGTGGCCGTTTACCGCGAGCCCGCGCCCCCAATCCCTAATCCCTAATCCCTGTTTAGTTGTCCCGCCGCTTCAGCGTCGGGCGGTCGTCGTCACCGCTGTTGGTGTTGTCGGTGGAATCGCCGGCACCGCTGCCGCCCGATCCAGGAGCCCGCCGCAGCTTCGGCCGGTTCGGATCTTCGTTATCCACCTTGCGCCGGTTGTGCATCATGGCCAGCCGCGCCTTGACGTTATCGAACTCCGAGGTGTTGACCACGTATTCGGGCTTCGCCGGCAGGTCCTTCTGGATTTCCGCCTGCGCCGCCTTGATGCGGTCTTCGTTCATGGGATGCGTGGAGAAGACCTTGGAGATCGTGCCCGGCTTCCGTTTCTCCATGGACTGGATCTTTTCGAAGAAGTCCACGAAGGCATTGGGGTCGTAGCCGGATTTATAAAGGTACTGGAGGCCGTAGAAATCGGCTTCCCGCTCCATGGCGCGGGAGAAGGTCAGGAAGCCTAGCGGGATCGCGATGTTGGCGCCCTGCATGGCGGCGTACCCGGTCCAGCCCCACGGTACTACCATGCTGGCGGCGATCATGCCGATCTGCGCAAGCTCGCCCTTGGTGGCCTGGCGCGTACCGTGCCGGCACGCCACATGAGCGATTTCGTGCGCCATCACACCGGCCAGTTCCGCTTCCGAATCGGCCTTCAGAATCAGTCCGGAATTGACGAAGAAAAAGCCGCCCGGCAAAGCGAAGGCATTCACTTCCTCGGTATCCAGCACCTTGATCGTGAAGGGAACCTTGGCGTCGGAGTTCCGGACGATGTTCTGGCCGACGCGGTTGACGTATTCGGCGATCACCGGATCGTCAATCACCTTGGCCTGCCGTTCTACCTCCTGGGCCAACTGCTTGCCGAGCGCGATCTCCTTCTCCAGGGAGTAGAAGTTGATACCGCTGCCAACATCCCGGTTGCCGATGGCGTCGGGATCGTTTTTCTTATTGTCACCGGCATAAGCGCCCGGAGCGACCAGGCCGAACACCGCCAACGCCGCCAGCGGCAGCACAGATGGACGTCTCATTTCGGAAACTCCTGATAGCTACACTATACGCCCATTTCTGGGGGTTTGTGTGAGCTCTACCTATTAAACGGGAGAAGGGCGCTGGGGGTTTCCTCAAGAAGAGAGGGCTTAGTACAGTCCTAAGCTGATGACGTTGCCGCCTGCGTCCACGAGTACATCCAGGCGGCGGTTCACGTAAGAGTAGAAGGTTCTGCCCTTATTCGCCTCGGTGGATTGGACATTTGCGCCCCAAAGGCGGCGGCATTCCTGCCAGCTCATTCTAAAAGGATAAACGAAGACGGTGCGAAGGAGGCCCGTGTTCTGGGCGAAGTCGAGCTCGATCTGGCGGTAGTGGCCGGTGGGATCGGCGTAGGCGAGGATCTGGCCGTTCACGCTCCGGTCCGAATCGAATGCCGAGCGGCGCCGCAGCGGCGCGCCGAGGAGGTTGTACGCATCATCCTCCGTCCAGGCACCGATCAATTTCTGACAGAAGAAGGCGCTGTCATGTTCGAATTCGGGTGGGAAATACGCTTTGAGGGGGTTAAGGCCGGTGGCACGCGGGTTGGCGGGAGGCTGGTTGGAGGGAATCGCGGACGGCGCGGGCAGAGACAAGGCAGGTACGGAGACGGGCCGGGGCGATGCCGATGCGGCCGTTGATTCCTTGGGTGATGACGGGGTCTGTCCCGAACCCGGCAGCGTCACGACGAGGCTATCGTCCATCTCCTCGGCACGGACCGATCCGTCGCTGGAATTTTCGTCGCTCCCGGAAATGCGAATCTGCTGAGCCGGTAGGGCGGCGCAAAACACCAACCACAGCGCAAACTGCCTCATGACTGCTCCCCGCCCCAATCTACACGAGGAGCAGCCTGGGCAGAACGCCGAATTTGGGCAACATCCAGTTGCTGCCGAAAGTTAGAACGGCCGTTCGCCGACCGTCAGGGTTCTCTCTTCCGGCTTGGGCCACTGGACGGCCTGGCCGGTCTGCGCCTGCAGGTGTTCGCGCAGGGCATCGGCATAGACCTGGATTCCTTTTCGGGAATACCGAAGAAAGCCCTTTTGCCGCAGATGGTTCATCTGGAACGTGACGATCTCCCGCGAGGTGCCCACATATTCCGAGATCACCTGGTGGGTGAGCGGCGGAATCTTGATGGAGCCGTCCTCGGTGCGGGTTCCCAGGCGCTCGGCAAAGCGCAAGAGCGAGCGCACCACGCGCTCGGGGGTTTTGTCCAGCGCGAAGCTTTGCAGACGCTCCTCGTAATCCAGGCCGCGCTTGACCAGCATCTGCATCAAGGCGATACCGAGGCGAGGCTGCCGCTCGACCTGCTCCTCGATTTCCGCGGCGGTCCAGGACATCAGCGTGAGGTTATCGAGCGCCATGGCCCGCTCGGAGTACTGGGCGCTTCCTAGCAGCGAGCTCTCGCCGAAGAAATCGTCCGTGGTAAAGATGTCGACGACGGTCTGCGTCCCATCATCGAGTGGAATGGTGACTTTTACTCTTCCCTGAACGACGAGATGCAGCCCCTTGGAGGGCTGATGCTCATCAAATATGATCTGGCCCTTGCGATAATCGGTGACGCCCTTGCGAGGAAGATACATGAGGGCGTCTTCCATTTCCCGAGAAGGACTCAGTTTTGCGCCGTTTGGCATTTTATACTCCCTAGAAACGAGGATTGTCGCTAACGGCCGGGCCCAGTGGGCTCTGCTAAAAACGACGGTTGTAGCGGCGCGGAATGGAACGTCCGGAACCCAAAACCGGTCGTCCCCGGCATGTACTGAGGACTTGTGCCGTCAGAATCGGAGCGACCCAACGTTCTATACCACTAGGGTACGCCAAAAGTTGAGGATAACGCACGGTTGGGAGGGTACTTTTGGTGAAAAAATCTACAATTGGCGGAAGCCAGTGGGAGTCGAACCCACCAGCGATACAAGTACCGCCCAACGGGTTTGAAGCCCGCGCCCGGCCCAGCCAAGAATGGCTTCCGAGCTAATTGTAGCAGGAGATTGCGGTTAAATCGCTGGAGAGGCTACACTGGTTGCGATACGCAGAGAGATTCCCCGGTCGTCTAATGGTAGGACAGCGGCCTTTGGAGCCGTGAATCGTGGTTCGAATCCATGCCGGGGAGCCATCCTTTAGATTCAATAATATAGGGAATCAGTGAAGCGTTTTTGTAACGGATTTTGCAGACGGACGCTGTCCTGGATTGATCAAAGCAGCTCGCGCTGCCGGTTGCTGCGGTCGGCTCGGGTAATCAAGGCACGGCTCCGCTGGCGTCTACCGATGGGAATTCGACAAGGGCAAGAAGTCCCTGTCCGTTGCGGTGAACGGGCCTCTCATTGTTGACGACTGGAGAATATGGCACGGGCCGCGATTTGATGGCATCGGCCTTGCCTTCGTGTCGGATGAGCGTATAGAACCGCAATGCGATTTGAAATACGAAGGCGCACCCACGATTGCCGCCCGATGGTCCTTCGATACCCGGACCGCGATCATGTCCTTCTGAATGTATTCGCCGAAGTGGATGCCTGCATCGAAGCCCCGGCAACGATGTCCATCCGGCTGTCGTCGGCAGTGACCTCAAGGACCACGTCGGGATAATCCCGCGTAAACTTCGCCAGTTTCGGTCCAACCACCGTGGTTCCGGCAAGGCGGGGCACGAGCAGCCGCACGCGGCCCGCGGGTTTGTCACGCAAGCCGGAGAGCTGATCCAGGGCACCCTGCACATCGGTGAGGGCCGGGCGTAACCGCGCGAGCAATTGCTTGCCTGCCTCGGTCGGCGCGACGCTGCGTGTCGTGCGCGACAGAAGACGCACCCCTAGATCCTCCTCCAGTCCCCGGATCGCATGGCTGATGGCAGAAGGAGAAACGCCCAGCCGCTTGGCCGCCTTCGTAAAACTGCGCTCCTCGGCTATGGCGAGGAAGGTGGCAAGAATGTTGAGATCGCTGCGTACCATTTGTGAAGTGTGCTCACAAGCCTTTGTCTTTAATACATGCTACTCAAAAACGAGTTCCGGCAGTACCTTGGAATTAAAGAACGGGAGAAGTTGTTGGCTGGGGCCAGTTGCGAAAGGAAACCTTATGGGAACGCAACACAGGGAAAAGCAATCTCGACCGCGACGCCGACGACCGGGATGACGCACATCGCCGTCCAGGAGCGCCTGGACGGCAAAAACGTGGACTGGCTGGAGAAGGTCACCGACGAGCAATACCTGGCCGGTCCCCAGAGCAAATAACAAGGAGCTCATAATGTCTGATGAACCCAATGTCGCGCGCAAGTCTTTCGGTCACATCGCGCCCGCGCTCGCGGAAATTACCGACAAGGTGCTGTTCGGTCAGGTATGGGAGCGGCCCGGCTTGTCGCCGCGTGATCGGAGCCTGATTACCGTCGCGAGCCTCGTCGCCCTCTACCGGACGAACGAGCTGCCCTTTCATCTGAAGAAGGCTCTCGAAAACGGCGTCAGCCGCGACGAGCTGATCGAGGTTATCACGCATCTGGCATTCTACTCGGGTTGGCCGACAGCGAATACGGCACTGCCGATTGCCCAAAAGATATTCGACGAAGCTGGAAAGTAAGGCGAGAGCCATGCAGAAACGCAGACTTGGAAACAGCGGCCTTGAAGTCTCGGCCATCGGCTTCGGCTGCATGGGGTTGAATTATCACCGCGGCCCCGCTCCCGACAGGCGCGAGATGATCGCGCTGGTCCGCGCCGCGGTCGGGCGCGGTGTCACATTCTTCGATACCGCCGAGGTCTATGGCCCTTTCACGAACGAGGAACTGGTCGGCGAAGCTCTCGCGCCTTTGCAGAAGAACGTCGTCATCGCCACCAAATTCGGCTTCGATGTCGGCCCCGGCGGGTCGGGCGCGCCCAACAGCCGTCCCGAGCGAATCCTTCAGGTCGCCGAGGAGTCTCTGAAGCGGCTGCGGGTTGACGCCCTTGACCTCTTCTATCAGCACCGCGTCGATCCCAAGGTGCCGATCGAGGAGGTTGCCGGCGCCGTGAAGGACCTGATCGCGCAAGGCAAGGTGAGGCATTTTGGATTAAGCGAGGCCGGCGCTTCCACGATCCGCCGCGCGCACGCCGTCCAGCCTGTCACGGCTGTCCAAAGCGAATATTCACTCTGGTGGCGCGAGCCCGAAGCGGAGGTACTGCCGACATGCGAGGAGCTGGGGATCGGTTTTGTTCCCTTCAGTCCTTTGGGCAGGGGCTTTCTCACTGGCAAGATGGACGAAACCACGACCTTCGGCAACAACGACAACCGGGGCACTTTGCCGCGGTTCACGCCGGAAGCCCTTAAGGCCAACCAGCCTTTGGTACGCCTGCTGGAAGAGATCGGGAGCAAGAAAGGAGCGACAACGGCGCAGATCGCGCTTGTGTGGCTGCTGGCGCAGAAGCCTTGGATTGTTCCCATCCCCGGAACAACGAAGTTGCATCGTCTCGACGAGAATATCGGCGCTGCCGCGATCGAGCTTACGGAACAGGATCTTCGGGATATCGAGGTGGCCGTCTCAAAAATCAAGGTGCTCGGAGACCGTTACCCCACGGCCGAGGCAGGCCTGACCGGCCGCTGATCAGCACCGCAGCATAAGAACCCGGAAGAGGAGTTGAAACTATGCCACACGTGATCGTCAAGCTCTGGCCTGGAAAATCCGAACAGCAGAAAGCGCGTCTCGCCGACAAAATCGCCAAGGATGTTATGGAGGTCCTGGATTACGGAGAGGAGTCCGTCTCCGTCGGCTTCGAAGAAATCAAATCTCAGGACTGGAAAGAAAAGGTCTACAAGGCGGACATTCAGGACAAGTGGGACCAAGTGTACAAGAAGCCAGGCTACGAGATGTGATACCAGCAATCCCGGTGCACGCTTCAAGGATAGGACGCTAAAGGAAGAAAAATATGACAGAAAACATCAAGGATAAAGTTATCGTCATCACTGGCGCGAGCAGCGGATTGGGGGAAGCCGCCGCGCGTCGGCTTGTCCGCCTCGGAGGCAAACTTGTATTGGGAGCAAGGCGTCTCGACCGGCTAGAGGCGCTCGCGAAGGAGTTGTCGCCTGGCAGCGTATCCGTCGCGCAGACCGACGTGACCCAGCGGGACCAGGTGAAACGCCTCGTGGATCAAGCCGTCGCGGCGCATGGACGCGTCGATGTGATCGTCAACAATGCGGGGCTCATGCCGCAGTCACTTCTGGAGAACCTGAAAGTCGACGAATGGGACCGCATGATCGACGTGAATATCAAAGGCGTGCTCTACGGCATCGCCGCAGTCCTGCCGCACATGAAAACCCAAAAAAGTGGCCACATCATCAATGTGTCGTCCGTCGCTGGGCACAAGGTGGGACCGGGCGGCGCGGTCTATTCCGCGACAAAGCATGCGGTGCGCGTGCTGTCGGAAGGATTGCGGCAAGAGGTCAAGCCCTACAACATCCGCACCACGGTGATTTCACCGGGGGCGGTCGCGACCGAATTGCCTGACACCATTACAGACCCGGTCGTCGCGGAGAGAGTACGGGGCCTTTATGAAAAAGTGGCCATTTCAGCCGATTCCTTCGCGAGCATGGTGGTGTTTGCGATGAGCCAGCCGGCTGACGTGGACGTGAACGAGATCCTGTTCAGGCCAACGAAGCAGGAATATTGAACGAACTGGCGTGGATGTTCACCGGTGCCACTGCGCCAGTCAGGACACTCTTGCGTCCGTAGGCTTCCGTACGGGATGGTTCGCTGCCGATGCCGCCAACGTGAAGCCGGGCGGCACGGTGGTTGTTGTCGGCGACGGAGCGGCCGGCCTTCTTGGCGTGCTCTCGGCCAAACAGATGGGAGCCCGGCGCATTATTGCGATGAGCCGTCACGAAAACCGGCAGAAGCTCGCCCGCGAGTTTGGCGCAACGAATATCGTCACAGAGCGCGGTGACGAAGGCGTCACGCGCATCAAGGATTTGACCAAAGGCATCGGTGCTGACTCGGTGCTGCAGTACAATGGCCTACCGTAGTCTGAACGGAATTCCGAGTGAGAAATCCCGCAGCAGGATCGTCCGGGCAGGGCTTCCGGATTTCATGAACGAGAGGGGTTGAAGAAGATGACTCGCAGACAGATATTGATGAGTTCGGCGGCCCTAGCGGCCGGGCAAAGCGGGCTTCGCGCCCAGCAGCCGGCGGCCGGCGGGCAGCCATCCTCCGCTCCGGAAGTTCTTCCGATGGAGCAGTGGGAGCCGAAGAGCGTATTGAAGGTGCCGGAGACGCATGTTCCCCGCGCGCGCTATCCGGTCATCGATTTTCATACGCACATGACTCACGGCAGCCGCCAGGCTCCAGGCGCGGAGATCACGGTCAGCATTCCCCCCGATGAGGCTCTTCTGGTCATGGAGCGCAAGAACATCCGCACCATGGTCAATCTCACGGGCAGCTATGGGGCGGCGCTGAAGCAAGCCGTGGCCAAAATCCACGAGCCCCACCCCGACAAATTCGTCGTGTTCACCGAGCCGGCTTACGACAAAGCGTCGGATTCGGGCTATCCGAAGACACAGGCCGACCTGATCGAACAGGCGCACAGGGACGGCGCCAAAGGCCTGAAAGTGTTGAAGACGCTCGGCCTTTTCCTGCAGGAAAAGGGGAGCAAAACGTTCGTCAGACCCGACGACCGACGCTTCGATCCGATGTGGGAAGCCACTGCAGCCTTGAACTGGCCCGTCGCCTGGCACTGCTCCGAGCCGATTGCGTTCTTTTTGCCGTGCGACCGCTTCAACGAAAGATGGGAGGAGATGCACACTCACCCGGAGTCGAACTTTTACGAAAAAGGGACGCTGTCAGACAGGGAATTGCAAGAAGCCCGCCGGACGGTGATGCGGCGGCACCCCAAGCTGAAAGTAAGCGCCCTGCACGTGGGGGTGTCCGAAGACCTTGGCTACGTGAGCGAATGCCTGGATGCCCATCCAAACCTGACGGTGGACATCGCCGCCCGCATCGGCGAACTGGGTCGCCAGCCGCGCATGGCGCGCAAATTTTTCGACAAGTACCAGGATCGGATCCTGTTCGGGACGGACGCCAGCGAGGGCGCCGGCAGCCCGCAACAGATGTTCGGCGACGCCATGTACGAAATCTATTACCGGTTCCTGGAAACGGAAGACGAATATTTCAATTACTGCCCGTGGCCGCACCCGGTGCAGGGCCGATGGTTCATTTACGGGATCGGCCTGCCGGATGGAATCCTGAAGAAGGTGTATCAGGATAACGCGGCGCGCCTGCTGGGGTTGTCCGCCTGAAGAGGTAGCCGCCCCGCCGTCGCTGGTCCATTTTGGGCTGCCGCAGCAATCCAACCAGTGATCCTGAATCTCACCGGCGCCGGACCTGCCGATCAGGGTCTTGCGGACCTGGCCTTGCGCTCGTACTCGGTCAGGCTCGCTTCATTGGATTGCCGGGCACGGCTGGGCGGTTCCCCCGGCTTGACGGGAGGAAGTTCGCTCAGTACCTTGCGTTCATACTCGGCAGCTTCGCGATAGCGATGATTTTCCGCGTAGGCGGCGGCCAGAAGCTCATCGAGCTGAAACGGATCGCTGGGAACGCCGCTACTCCGCTCGGCCAGAGCCAGCGCTTCGCGAGGGTTGCGGAGACTGGTCACTTCCGAAAATAAAAGGTAGTGCGCGGTTTGACGAAGCACCCCGAAGGTGGCGCCGGGGGAATTTGCAAGCTGACGAAACTCCGCGAGTCCCGCCGCGGCGGCCGCTTCCGCTTCTGTTTTGCGGCCCGCCTCCCACAAAGCGTCGCCCAGGCGCATCCGCAACTCTGCCTGGTATCCGCGGTACTGCGCATTCGGCCCGGTTTCGAGCAGGCTGTCGTAATCGGTGATTCCCTTGGCAAACTCCTCCGCCGATTCACCCCAGCGCCTGGCATACGCCTCCACTATGCCGGCGACTCGCCTTAACACGACCAGCCGGTAACGGATATTGCGGTCGTCGGGACTTTCGGCGAGTAGCGGCAGGTAGATCTGCTCGGCTACTCGCGCATGCTCGAGGGCTGTGTCGAACTGGTTCTCCTGGCCATAAGAAAACGTCAGATTCGTATGAATTCTCGCCTGCAGAATACGGAAGCTGGGGTAATTTCGCTCCGGTTCGCGAATATGGGTCAGAGACTCGAGGGCCTGTTGATCATACCCGATGGACCGACCCGGGTCCAGAGACGCGTAGGATTGCGCCCTGCGGTCGAGCAGTTCCGCCAGGGAATAGGCGTAGTCAGGCTCGGAAAGCGGCGACCCGGCGGCGCGGCGCAGATGAGTCTCAGCCCGGTCGAACTCGCTACCGCCGACCGCGGAAATGGACACCCAGCCGCCATGTTGTTGTTCCAGCCCCCCTAACAGAGTGTAGGCTTTGCCGAGCTGATAATCGTCTTCGGCCCGGGGCGGATTGCCGGCCAGCTTCTCGAAATGCTCGACCGCGGAACGAAGGCGGTCGAAATCACTTCTGGTGGCGGAACTCATATCGGTAGCTTGTGCGCGGTGGAGATCAATCAGAGTGCGAAGCCGAACGGCATCGCGATCGTTCTCGAGCGAGCTGAGCAGATCGATGCCCTTTTGATAGGTTGCCAGGGCAGCACGGGTATCGCCAAGGTTGGTACGAAACATGTTGCCCTGGATATCGCCCAAGCGCAGGTAGCCGCCGGCTAATTCCAATCGCAGGCCGCGGTCGTTCTTGGCCTCGCGCGAGAGCGTATTCAAGTACTCGGTAGCCCGGCGGGCCATCTCGGCGCGAACCCTGGCGGAGCCGCTCAGGTTGCTGACACTATCATAAAGATCGAACAGCACGTAATGGGCGAGCCGGCGCACCTCTCCGAAACGCCGCTCCGCCACCCGTTTCTCGGCGATGGTCGAGGCAATCCCTAGAGCGATTCCCAGCAGCATCAGCGCGGCCAATCCCACCGGCCAGCGGTGGCGCGCTACGAACTTCCCGGCGCGATAGCGAAAAGTTTGGGGACGCGCCAGGATGGGGCGGTTCGCCAGGTACAGACTTAAATCCTCCGCCAGGCGTTCGGCGGATTGGTACCGCTGGCCGGGTTCGTGGCGCAGAGCCTTGTTGAGGATGGTGGTCAGGTCGCCCGCGAGCGTCTGGCGCAACCGGGAGGCGGTGGTGGAACGCTGTTCGGCGAGGGCCTCGGTCAAGTGCCACAGCCGTGCCGGTCCGGTATCGCGCAAAGCCCGCTCCCATTCCGCGGCCGGAGACGCCCCGGAAGTGCCGAAGGGGCGGTTGCCGGTGAGCAGTTCAAACAGCAACACGCCGAGGGAATAGACGTCACTGGCCGCAGTGGCAGGTTCGCCGCGGAGCACTTCGGGGCTGGCATAGGTCGGGGTCAGAAACTGATTGACCGTGACGGTCCGCTCGCGGCCGGATTCGGTATCCATCACTTTGGCGATGCCGAAGTCGAGCAGCTTGGGTTCGCCTTCATTCGTGACCAGGATGTTCGACGGCTTCAGGTCGCGATGTACGACGAAGTGCTGATGGGCGGCATTGACCGCGGCACAGACCTTGAGAAAGAGTCGCAGGCGCGCGGGAATGGACAAGCGCCGCTCATCGCAGTAGCGGTCGAGGCGTGTGCCTTCGACGTACTCCATAATGAGAAACGGCTGGCCGCCGGGTCCCACGCCGCCATCGAGCAACCGGGCGATATTGGGGTGTTCCAGGCGGGCGAGCACCTGACGCTCGCGGCGAAAACGATCCACGGAGTCTGGCGCCACCAGATACGGCGAGAGAATTTTGAGAGCGGCGACCTGCTCGTGCTGTCCATCGGCCCGATGGGCCAGCCAGACTTCTCCCATGCCTCCACGGGCCAGCAGCCGCGTCGTTTGCCAGGCGCCGAAGCGCCCTCCCGCCGCGGAGGCGTCCGCCTGGGCGCCGGCCGCCCGCTCGTGATCGTGCGCCGCCAGGAGGCGTTCGAGTTCGCCGCGAAGCGGGTCGTCTTCCCCGCAGCGCTCATTCAGGAAAGCGCGGCGCGCTGCTTCGTCGAGGCCGCAGGCCTCTCCGAAGAGTTGCTGAAGCTTTTCCCAGTGCTCGTTCATACCGCCGGCGGGTGGAGTCTATCGTAAAGCCAAGTGCGCGCGAACCGCAAGTGGCGCTCGACGGTCGCGTCGGAGATACCGCACAGCTCGCAGATCTCCGGTACTGTACAGCCCATGACGTAGCGTAACTCCACCAGGCGGACTTTATCCTCGTCAACCCGGGCGAGTTCGGTCAGGGCACGATCCAGGTCGAGCATCTCCTGGCCCTGGACATCGATCCAACGCAGATCGTCCGAGAGAGGCACCCGCCGGTACCCGCCCTCCCGCTTCCGGGCGATGCGCAGGCGAGCCTGGTCGATCAGAATGCGTCGCAGTTCCGAGGCTACGACCGAGAAAAAGTGCTGGCGGTCGCGCCACTCCATGCGGTCGAGCTTGCGCAGTCGCAGATAGGCCTCATGGACTAGTGCGGCCGGTTCCGTAGCCAGTTTCTCCCGGGCCACGAAGCCGCTGGCGATGGCCAACATTCGCTGGTAGGCCCAGCCCATGACGGCGTCGAAGGCCCGGTCGTCGCCGGCTTGCCATTGGCGGAGCAGGATCGTGATTTCCGTTGGTTCGGCCGGTTCCCGCATGGGGATTACCATTATCGCGCCAGCGGGATTTGTGAGGGTATTTCCCCCCGCTTTCCGCCTTCAGGAGCAGAGGGATGTTTACCACTATGAAGGAATTCAATCCGCGTACTCTTTCTGAGAACAGTCTGCCGGCGGAAGTGGAGAGGATGCTGCGTGAATGGTTCGTCCCCGCAGAGGCTGCGGCACTGATCGTTTACCTGCTGGTATGTTTGGCGGCCGCGCCTTCCGCGTGCGCAGCCGTCGCCGGCCCGACCGTACAGGTCCCGACTTTTATCATTTCGACTATTGCAGGAACGGGCTCCGCAGGATACTCGGGGGATGGCGGAGCAGCAACCAGCGCGGCGCTCGACGACCCGCGCGGAATCGTGACCGACCCGGCGGGAAACGTCTACTTCTGCGACCGGGAAAACAACGTGGTCCGCAAAATCGACACCAATGGCGTGATCACGACGATCGCCGGGACCGGCACCCCCGGTTACAACGGGGATAACATCCAGGGGACAAAGGCGGAACTGTACATCCCTTGGCGGGTGACCATCGACCCGGCGGGCAATCTCTACATCGCCGATTCGGGGAACGACCGTATTCGAAAGCTGGCGCCGAATGGGATCATCACCACCGTCGTAGGCAATGGATCTCCGGGCTACTCGGGGGATGGCGGGCCTGCCACCAAGGCCACGCTGCGAATTCCGGAACAGGCCGAACTGGATGTGTTCGGGAATTTGTACATCGCGGACACGGGCAACAACGTGATTCGCAAGGTGGACACCAACGGGAACATCACCACCGTCGCCGGCACCGGGTTCGGTGCCGGCGTGGGGAATTCGACCGGAAACGGCGCATACTCCGGCGATGGCGGGCCGGCAACCAAGGCGGAACTGAATCTGCCCGTCAGCATCGCCGTAGATCCGTCCGACAATATCTGGATTTCGGACCAGGAGAACAATGTAATCCGCTATGTGAGCGCGGCCAGCGGCATCATTACCACTGTTGCCGGTATCTATAACAAGCTCGGCTATTCCGGCGACGGCGGGCCGGCTGCAAGCGCGACATTCGCGGGACCCGCCGGCATTGCGCAGGACGCGGCCGGTAATATCTATGTCACCGATTACGGCAATAATGTGCTACGCCTCATCACGACCGACGGCAA
>DATJMP010000283.1:0-2893 GCA_035508655.1 Bryobacteraceae bacterium | reverse complement strand
GAGATGGTGATCATGCCGTCGGATGCGGACGGATTTTTGGGAGACGTGGAAGGGCACGCGGTGCACCTCGTACGCAATGACAGGAAGCTGGTGCTGCGCGACCGGCACATTGAGTATTCCTTCACAAAACCTCGCCGGCTGTACGGGGTTGGGCAATAACGTTCACGGTAAAATCCGGGCATGGCGGTACGAACCGACGCCGAAGGATTGGACGCCCGTGCGGTGAACATCCCCGTGGGCGGCATGGAGCTGCCGGGATACCAGGCGATGCCGGCGCGAGGCGCAGGGTTTCCGGTGATCCTGGTGGTGCAGGAGATCTTCGGGGTCAACGAGTATATTCAGGACGTGTGCCGCCGGTTGGCCAAGCTGGGATACCTGGCCATTGCGCCGGAGCTGTTCTGGCGGCAGGGCGATGTTTCGAAGATGCAGGATTGGCAGGAGATCTCCCAAAAAGTGGTGTCTCGGGTGGGGGACGCGCAGGTGTTGGCGGACCTGGATGCTTCCGCGGAGTATACGGGCGCAGGCCGCGGGGACCTGGGGCGGCTGGGAATTACGGGCTTCTGCTGGGGCGGGCGGATCGCCTGGCTGTATGCGGCGCACACGGTGCGGGTGCGCGCGGCGGTGGCGTGGTACGGACGCCTGACCGGCGATCCGGACGGATTGCATCCGCGGCACCCGGTGGATGTAGCCGGCGATCTCTGCTGTCCGGTGCTGGGTTTGTACGGCGCGCAGGACCACGCGATTCCGCTGGCATCGGTGGAGCAGATGCGGGCCGCGGTTGCGGCTGCCAGGAAGAACGCGGAGATCGTAGTCTACCCCGAGGCGGGCCATGCATTCCACGCCGATTACCGGCCGACGTTCAATGAGAACGTGGCGCGGGATGCGTGGCAGCGGATGCGGGAGTGGTTCCGGCAGTACGGCGTGGCGTAACCGGACCGGTGCGGGCGCGAAGCGTATCCCCGTGATATGCTAGCCGCTTCGAGGTGCCTGGATGACGCGACGCGAATATGTTCAACTCCTCTCCGGCGCGGCGGCGGCGGCCGCGACGCCGGCCTTTGCCGCGGGCGATGCTTCCGACCGCGAGCGGCGCATGAAGTGGTGGCACCAGGCCCGCTTCGGCATGTTCATCCACTGGGGGCTGTACTCGGTGGTGGGACGTCACGAATGGGTGATGGAAGACGAGGCCATCCCCGTGGCCGAGTACCAACAGCTCGCCAGGCAGTTTAAGCCGAAACCGAATGCGGCCCGGGACTGGGCGCGGCTGGCGCGGCGCGCCGGCCAGAAGTACATGGTGATGACCACCAAGCACCATGAAGGGTTCTGCAATTTCTCGACGCGCCTCACCGATTATTGCGCCCCGAAGCAGGGGCCGGGCCGGGATCTGGTGGCGGAGTACGTGGAGGCGGCGCGCGCGGAAGGCTTGCGCGTCGGCTTTTATTATTCACTCATGGACTGGCACCATCCGGACGGAGCGCGCTGCGCCACCGACGAGGCGGCGCGCCGGCGATTTGTCGATTACATCCACGGGCAAATCCGCGAGCTGCTGACCAACTACGGAAAGATCGACGTGCTGTGGTACGACGTCGCGTGGCCTCTGGACAAGGATGGATGGGAATCGGAGAAGATGAACGCGATGGTATTCCAGCTTCAGCCGGATATCATCGTGAACAACCGCAACAAGCTGGAAGGGGATTTCAGCACGCCGGAGCAGCGCATCGAGGCCGCCAAGAACGCCTGGGAATCCTGCATGACGATGAACGACAGTTGGGGATTCCAGAAGAGCGACGATGACTGGAAGTCGCCCAAAACGGTGATCCGCAACCTGATCACGTGCTCGCGGGATACGGGCAATTATCTTCTGAATATCGGACCCAAGCCGGACGGATCGGTGCCGGAGCCCTCGGTACAGATTCTGAGCACGGTCGGAAGCTGGATGGATCGGAACGGCCAGGCCATTTACGACACGGAAGTGTGCCAACCACGGCGATCGAATTACGCTGGCTTCACGCGGCGCGGCAACACGCTGTACATGCACATTCACTTCTGGCCCGGAGACACGGCGACCATCGCGGGGCTGATGACGCCGGTGAAATCGGCGCGCCTGCTGGCCTCGGGGAAGACGGTGCGCTTTGAACAGGACCGGTTCCGGGTGCGGTTTACCGGCCTTGGGGAAAGCGCTCCGGATGAGCCGCTGTCCACCATCGCCATCGAGTGCGAGGGCGAGCCACGCCAGGACACGGATTTCGTGCGCCGTGAGCGCCCGCGACTGAAAGCGTAACGGCCGGGGCGCCGCGGCCAGCGGACGTTTCCTGGAGCGCAACGATTCACGCTGAACCGGCGGCCGGGGCAGGAAAACGCAAGAATATCTCGACAACGACAATGACTACATTTCTGCTGATACGGCACGGCGAGACCGACGCCGTTGGCCGGGAGATCATGGGTTGGCGGCCGGGATGGCATTTAAATGCCAACGGCCGCGAGCAGGCGAAGCGGCTGGCGGACCGGCTGGCGCATCGCAGCCTTCAAGCCATCTACACCAGCCCGCTGGAGCGCGCGGTGGAAACTGCCGCCATTCTGGCGCCGCCTCACGAACTGGAGCCGCGGCAGGACGCGGATTTCGCCGAGGTGCGGTTCGGTCAATGGGAAGGAGTGAAAATCGGCGAGTTGGACCAGAGGGAAGACCTGCGCCGGTACTACCAGTTTCGGAGCGGGGTACGGCCGCCGGGAGGAGAGTTATTGGGCGAAGTGCAAACGCGCGTCGTGCGGAAGCTCCAAGCGCTGGCGGCCGTTCACGATGGCACCGAGGTGGCCGTGGTGAGCCACGGCGATGCGCTGCGTTCGGCGCTGGCCTTTTACCTGGGCATCCCGCTCGATATGATCCTTCGCTTCGAGA
>DATJMP010000282.1:0-12825 GCA_035508655.1 Bryobacteraceae bacterium | reverse complement strand
TCAGCTCCACATGGGTGAATGCCGACGTGGAAGAAACGTACGCCGACCTCATCCCCATGGGAAAAATCCTGACCGTCCGCCTGCCTTCCGGGACGGAGGTCACCGGACCTGTCATTTACAAGGCCGTCGAAGCCGATTTCGCGACCCAGCGCGACGTCAGCCGCGTCAAGCGCGATATCAAGACCGTCGCCATCCGCGTCAAGGTTGCCAATCCCGAAGGCCGCCTTCCACTCGGCATGACTGCATGGGTCATGCTGCCCGTTCCGGCGCTGCCTCCTCCGCCGCCGGTCAACACGGCCAGGGAGTGACCGTGGCAGCCGAAACCCAAACGCCCAATCGCGCGGCCATCGAGGTCAGCCACATCAGCAAGCGCTTCGGCGCCCTCCAGGCCGTCGATAACGTGAGCTTCGACGTGGAAAGCGGCACCATCTTCGGCCTGCTGGGGCCGAATGGCGCGGGCAAGAGCACGCTCATCCGCATGCTCACCACGCTGGTTCCGCCCACGTCCGGCACCGCCGTCGTGGCCGGACATGACATCGTTCACGATCCCAATGCCGTCCGTACCCGCATCGGCGTGATCCCGCAGAACATGACCAGCGACCCCGAGCTGACCTGCGCGGAAAACCTGGGTATCCACGCCCGCCTGTATGGCATCACCGGCGCGCGCCGCCGCGAGCGCACCGCCGAGCTGCTCGAAGCCGTCGGCCTGGCCGATCGTGCCAACGCCCTCGCCGCCACCCTTTCCGGCGGCATGCGGCGCCGCCTTGAAATTGCGCGCGGCCTGGTCCACGATCCGCAAATTCTCTTCCTCGACGAGCCCACCACCGGCCTCGATCCCGCCTCCCGCATCTCCGTCTGGGAGATGATCACCCACCTCCGCGTGCAGCAGGGCCGCACACTCTTCCTCACCACCCATTACATGGATGAAGCCGATCGCCTTTGCGACCGGCTGGCCATCGTCGATCGGGGACGCATCGTCGCGCTCGATACACCCGTCGTGCTGAAATCTTCGGTGCCGGGCGCCAGCCGCATTGAAGTGCAGTTCGCCCCCGATCTTCCCAACGGCGCGGCCGACCTTGAATCGCTCCCTTCCGTGGCATCCGTGCGCGCGCTCGGCTCCGCCACGTATCGCGTCTCCAGCGACCGCGGGCCGGCCTCGGCGACGGAGCTGGTGGAACTGGCCCGCCAACAGAAGCTCGAGCTGAAAAGCCTTTCCGTTCAGTCCACCAGTCTGGACGACGTCTTCCTGCATTACACCGGACACGGCCTGGCGGAGGCAGAGGCGCCTGTCTCCAACAACCGCGGCCGGAAAGGAGCCCATTCATGAAGCGAGCTCTTGCCCTGGTCGAGCGCGACATGCGCAAGTTCCGCCGCAGCCCGGCCCTTCTGTTCGCCTCGCTGGTGCTGCCGCTGGTGCAACTGGTCATTCTCGGCAACGCCTTCGGCGGCAATATCAAGAACGTCAACCTGGGCGTGGTCAACCTGGACCGCGGCCCGAAATCGGTGGATGTGATCGAGCGCGTGCGCGCCGTGGCCGCCAATGCCCGCACCTTCCTGCCCGCCGACTACGACGACGAGGGCCGCGCTGTCCGCGCACTTCGCCGCGGCGACCTCGGCGCCGTCCTCATCATCCCCCAACACTATTCCCGCGATCTGCTGGAGCAGCACCAACCTCACCTCGCGCTCATCACCGACAATACGGATCGCTCCGTCGCCGACGCCGTCGGCGCGCAGATGTCTACCCTGGTCGAATCCATCAACGCGCCCGAAGTCCTGCCCCGCGAAGCACAGCAGGCCGCACTTGACGTGGTCGAGGTCTATCCCTACATCAACTACATCAAGTACCTGCTGCCCGGTTCGGTGGCACTGGCCATCTTCGTCACCGCCATGATCGGCGGTGGAATGCTGTTCATCGACGACAAGTCGCGCGGCCTGCACGAAGGCTACATGGTCACGCCCATTACGAAGTGGGAACTGATCGCCGGATTTAACCTTTCCGGCGTGATCAAGGCGATGCTGGCCGGGATGACCGTGCTGGTCCTCGGCGCGGTCATTGCCGGAGTCCCCAACTTCTTTCAGCCGATGCGGCTCATCGAGCTCACCCTGATGGTGGCGCTGACTTCCGTCGCCCTCATCGGGATGATGTTCTTCATCATGGCCCGCATCAGCGATCCGCTGGTGCCGCGCGCCATTTTCGGCGTGCTCAACACGCTTCTGTTTTTCCCCAGCGGCGCCGTCTACCCGGTTGCCGGCTTTCCTCGCTGGCTGCGCTTTATGTCGATATGCGACCCGTTCACCTATGCCGTGCACGGATTTCGCACGCTGCTGCTCAAGGATGCCGGCATCACCGCCGTCACCACCGATGTTGCCGCCCTGATGCTGACTTCCGTGGTGGTGCTCTCCGGCGCCACCCTGCTGTTCCGGCGGACCCTCTAATCATGCCGCACGACACTTCCAAGAGCCACGCCACCAAGGTCGCCGATGCCTGGGATCCCTCCGATCCCGGCCTCTGGTTCTGCAACTGGAGGATCTGGGTAGATGCCAAGCGGCGGCTGGATGAAGCCCTTTCCCCGCTCGGCCTCCGCTCCAAGGAGTTCTGGCTGCTGTCCCTGGCCGGCGCCGGCGATTTCTCCCAACAGCATATCGCCGAGCTATGCGGCCTCGACCCCAGCACGCTCGTGCCATGGCTGGACGCGCTCGAGCAGCGCGGCTGGCTGCGCCGCGAGCGTAGCCCGCGCGACCGGCGCATCCAATTGGTGCGCCGCACCGAAGCCGGCGATCAACTGTTCCACCGCGCGCTGCCTCGCGCGCAGCGCGCTGAAGCTGAGCAACTGGCGGTGCTTTCCGAGGCTCACCAGCGGCAGTTGGTGGAAGCCATGCGCAAACTCATAACCAATAACAAATGACAAAGGGTGCCATGAAACCATTCGGCATTGTACTGTCCTTTATCCTTCTATTCGGCGCGGGCGCTTATGCGCAGCTCGCGCAGGGCTCCGGCGGTTCCGCGTCCGTCCCGCAAGCCACGATGCTGCCGTCGTCCGGCCGCAACAACCAGGGCGGGTCGGTCGGCGTCACACAGCAGCCGGTTCCGGGCACCACCACCAGCGTGAACACCATCAACACCATCGTCTCCGTTTCCGGCCCATACTCCGGCAGCGCCGCCAAACCCACCGAAACGTTTTCCGGCCGCCTCTCGCTCGATCAAGCCCTGCACCGCGGCCTGGCCTATAACCTCGGCACGGTCGGCCTGGCCAACACCGTTCGCCAGACCAGCGCGCAGGTTGGCGCGGCGCGCAGCGCTCTGCTCCCCAACCTCAACGGAGCCGTAAGCGAAACCCTGGAGCAGGTGAATCTTGCCGCGATGGGCTTCCGTTTCAACTTCAATTTCCCCGGCGTGAGCATCCCCAAAGTGGTGGGTCCATTCAATTACATGGATCTCCAGGTTTCGCTCAGCCAGACGGTCGCCAACCTGACCGCGGTCGACAATTACCGCGCCGCCAAAGCCACCGCCCGCGCGGGGCAGTACAGCCTGGCCGATGCCCGCGATTTAGTTGTGCTGGCGGTCGGCGGCGCTTATCTTCAGACGCTGGCCGCGGAGGCCCGCCTGGATGCCGCCCAGTCTCAACTCGCCACCGCCAACGCCGTTTTCCAGCAATCGATCCAGCAGCACGAGCACGGCGTCCTCGGCCGGCTCAACCTCGATCAAAGCCAGGTTCGCGCGCTGACGCAGCAGCAGCAGATCATCACGCTGCGCAACGATCTTGCCAAGCAGAAGATCAACCTGGCGCGCCTCGTCGGGCTTCCACCCAACGCGGGATATGAGCTCAGCGACCATTTCGAATTCAGCCCGGCTCCCGTCTCCGACGTGGAGACCGCCGTGGCTCTGGCCGAAAGCCGCCGCGCCGATCTGAAATCCGCCCAGGCGCAGGTGGAGGCTGCGCAGAAGGCACTTGCCGCCGCACGCGCCCAGCGTCTGCCTTCGCTCGGCGTGACTGCCGATTACGAATACATCGGCGCCACTCCCAGCCAGGCCAGCGGCGCTTACACCGTGGCCGGCACGCTGAACGTTCCCATCTGGCAGGGAGGCCGTATTGAAGCCGACATCGCGCAGGCGAAGTCCGTGCTGGCGCAACGCCAGGCCGAGCTGGCCGATACGCGCAGCCAGATCGAAGCCCAGGTCCGCCAGGCATATCTGGATCTCGAGGCCGCCGCCGGCCAGGTGGAAGTGGCGCAGAAAAACCTGCAGCTGGCCCACGAAACTCTGGAAATGGCACGCGCCCGCATGGAGGCCGGCGTCATCAACACGGTTGAGGTCGTGCAGGCGCAGGAAACCGTTTCCAGCGCCAATCTGGACCTGATCAACAGCATCTTCGCCCACAACCTGGCCAAGCTGAACCTGGCCCGCGCCACCGGCGACGCCGCCGCGCAGCTTCCGGCGCTGCTCAAACCGCAGCCCGCCACGCAGCCGTAAGGCTGTGCGCCGGGGCCACGCTACGAAAGGAGCCGCGACCGTGAGGGAGTCACCATAGCCGTGCGGCCGCCCAAGGGGATGAAAGTCTCTGTTGCCCCGCTTCCGCAGCGGAGACAACTGATGACTGCTGATGCAGCAGCCGCTGTGCCAAGGGCAACGTTTATCTGCGGCGCGTACAGTGCCTGGCGGCGCCAGCGGCCCTGGGCGCCAAAAACAGCGCTTTCCAGTCCATTTTCATTTGAAATCCGCGCGGAATTTCGATAAGATCGGCCGGCAAGCGCAGCCCCGCCAGGACGCCCGGCGGTTCCTGCGCGAGGAGAGTCTATGATCCGTATCGCTGTTCGATCCTCGCTGATCGCCTTCGTCGCCATCGCCGGCCTGAATGCCGCTGACGTGCCGGCTCACCGCCCGACCACGCCTCTGTTCAACGGCAAGGACCTGAGCAATTTCGACATCTTCCTGCGCTCCAAAGGGCTGAACAACGATCCCGAACACGTATTCACGGTCGAAAACGGCGTCATTCACGTATCCGGCAAGGAGTTCGGCTACTTCATCACCCGCGACGAATACGCCGACTACTATCTGAGCGCCGAGTTCAAATGGGGCGAAGGGACATACGCGCCGCGCGAAGGCCACGCCCGCGACAGCGGCATTCTGTACCACATTGTGGGCGATCAGAAGGTGTGGCCCACTTCCATTGAGCTGCAAATCCAGGAGGGCGCAACCGGAGACGTCTGGCTCACAGACGGCGCTTCGCTTCGCTCCAAGACGGGCGAAAAGAAGACCGGACCTGCCGGCAAGGCGGTTCCGATCGACCGTTTCGGCAAAGGACCATGGAAAGACGTGACCGGCTATCGCGACCCCGCCGGCGATATCGAAAAGCCGCACGGCGAGTGGAACACGGTGGAACTGGTGGTGCAGGGCGACCACATCTGGCAATTTGTCAACGGCAAGCTCATGAACGAGGGATCGGAGGCGTATCCCTCCAGAGGAAAGATTCTGTTCCAGTCCGAAGGCGCGGAAATCTACTTCCGCAATATCCGCATGGCGCCGCTCGAAACCGCCACGCACAGCCGCTGAAGCCGTTCGAACTCTTTTCGCCAGAAACGGCGACAGCCCCGGTGACGGGATTCGCACAGCCGTTCCCCGGCCTCGCAGCTCCAGGTCCGCCTCAGGCTGATGGGGGCACCTTGCCCTTAACCACCAGGTCCATGAAAACTTCCAGAACCCTCGCATACTCGCGCCGGGCAACGGCCTCAACTCTGGCCGCCCGGCTGACGGCGTAGTTCCCGTCTGGGCTTGGGACCGGGGACTGTTGCTGTTCGCTTAGCGCCTCGCGCCATTTTGCAGCTGCATCATAATACTGCCGCTGCGCCTCCCAGAGCTTCAAAAGCCACAGGTCTTCCAGTTCGGTGCGAGTTGGATCGTTGCTGCGACCTTCCGGCATACGGTGTCTGAAGCTGAGCTGTTTATTCCCTGGGCGCTATTCCATGAACAAAAAGCTCGGTGAAAATGTGAAGCACTCTCCTGTACTCTCGCCGGGCTGCCGCTTCCGCCTTAGCCGCCTGCGTGACTGCAGATGCGCCGTCTGGAGCGGGAGCCAGGCGCTGCACCCGCTCCTCAACGGCCTGCCGAAACCTGGCAGTCGCTTCATAAAGCAGTTGCTGCGCAGCCTGTACCCTTGCCCGCCATTGTGCTTCAATCTCCAGGAGAGCCACTGGTCGAGACTCAGCCATACTGCACTCGATACAGAAGGATTGTACTACCGCGGTTCAGGTGCAGACACCGTCCAAAAAGCCTAGTCAGTTCTCCAGACTCGAAGTGGCCATCTGGGGCTGCACCATGCCTGCGGCGAGCGGTTTTGGCGTGGAAGCGAACTGCGCCGTCCGAGGACCAGATTGGCGCGCCCGGAGAGATTCGAACTCCCGACCTACAGGTTCGAAGCCTGCCGCTCTATCCACCTGAGCTACGGGCGCGCTACCAGCGATTTTAGCAGGGCGAGGCCGAGCGGCGCCGCTGCTGCTCACCGCTCATCGCCGCTATTCGGCCACCACGGGGTTAATCAGCTCGCCCAGTCCCTGAATGCGCACACGGCATTCGTCGCCGGGCTTGAGAAAGCGCGGCGGCTTGCGCGCGAATCCGACGCCGGCGGGCGTGCCGGTGGCGATCACATCGCCTGGCTCCAACGTAAACACGCTGGAAAGATGCGCGATGAGCTGGGGAATGCGGAAGATCAGGTTGCGCGTATTGGAATGCTGCATCACGTCGCCGCTGAGCACCAGAGAGATGTCCAGACAGTGCGGGTCTTCCACTTCGTCCGCGGTGACGACCGACGGGCCCAGGGGCGCAAACGTGTCGAACGTTTTTCCCATCATCCATTGCGTGGTGGCCATCTGGAAATCGCGCGCGCTCACGTCGTTGAGCATGGTGTAGCCGAAGACGTGCTCGTGCCAGCGGGCTTCCGGAATGTAGCGGCCGCCCTTGCCGATGACGACGGCCAGCTCGGCTTCGTAGTCCGGCTGCGTCGACGCCTTAGGCAACACAATCGGGCTGAGGTGGCTGATGACGGACGTCGGGAACTTGGCGAAGACCGTGGGCACTTTGGGCACCGCCATGTTCGATTCCTCCGCATGGTCCCTATAGTTCAGGCCGATGCAGATGATCTTGGGCGGACGCGGGATGGGTGCGGCCAATTTGACGGTGGCGGGGTCGATCTCTTCCCCGCCCGGCGGATTGTCCATCCAGCGGCGGACGCGGTCGAGCGCGTCGGCTCCGCCCGCCGCCACCTCCGTCACCGTTTCGAATCCGGCGCTGCGGAGCCCGATGACCTGGCCTTCGGCTAACACTCCGGGCTCTTGGAAGCCCTTTCGGTCAAACGTAACGAATCGCAAGAAGTCCCTCCGAAACTTCGAGTGTAGCCCAACCCCGGACCGCCATGGGGCGTTTTGGCCAGGAACCGGACGCGGCGGTAGACTGAGAAGATGCGAAGGCTGCCCGCGCTTTTGCTTCTGTTTTGTCCGGCGGTTTTCGCCGGCGTGGCTACTGACATCGCGGGCGCCATCCACGATACCAGCTTCGACCGCGACGAGTGCTACCGCGTGCGCGACCTGACCCTGGTCCGGGAAGACATCCGCATCTATCTCAACGACGGCCACCTGATCTTCAGCAAGCCGGTGGCCGGACGGCGTATCGCGGCGCTGTTTGCCGCGGATGTGGAGGGTGGAGATGGCGAGGTGCTGCTGCTGCCGCCCAATCGCGCCGAGCGCGGCTCGCTTGCCCGCTACATTCATTCGCCGAATCTGGACGAACATTTCCACGCGGCCGTCTTCCTGTTCACCGGAGACGAATACGACCAACTGCGCGCGCAGTTTCCCAATAATCCCGCCAACAAGCGCGCCCCGGAAGTGGGGGCACTGCTCGACGAGCAGTGGACGCCGGCACTGCGCAACCTGGCCGCAAATTACCAGACGCAGCTTACCCTGGACCTGCTGGGCAGCCCGGGCTACCCCGGCAGTATATTCGCCGCCATGCTGGGAGGCAATCGCCTCGGCAACTTCGACGTGGTGTACGATCCGCGGGCGAGCGAACAAATTTTCGCCGGACAGGCCGCAACGCGCGCCGACCGCCTCTACTTCGATATGTGGACCAGCTTCCGGGCCCGGTCGCGGCGGGATCATCCCGTGCCGCCCGCAACCGAACTGGGGTTGAGCGATTACCGCATCGAGGCGTCGGTCGACCCGGACCTGCGCCTGAACGTCAACGCGCGCGTGAAGGTGACGCCATCGGTGGACGGGATGAAGGTGGCCACGTTCGATCTCAGCCCCAACATGGAACTCAGCGCGGTGACCGTGGACGGGCAACCGGCCGAATGGCTGCAGCGGGATTCCCTCCGCATGAACCTGATGCACGGCGGCAATAGCATGTTCCTGGTGGTTCCGCCGCAGCCGATGCACACCGGCCGCGCCTACGAGTTTCAATTCCGCTATTCCGGCCGCGTGATCCAGAACACCGGCGATCGGGTCTTTTATGTCGCCGCGCGCGGCGACTGGTACCCGACGCACGGCTTTCAGTTTTCCAATTACGACATCACCTTCCGCACGCCGCGCGATCTGGAAATGGCCGGCCCGGGAGACGTGGTGGAGGACCGCGTGGACGGCGACTGGCACGTGACACGGCGCCGCACTCCGGTGCCCATTCGCGTCGCCGGCTTCAACCTGGGCGCCTATCGCCACGCCCGCGCCAGCCGAGACGGCTTCGTCGTGGACGTTTACGGAAACCGCGGTCAGGATCTGGCGCTGGCCCCAAAAGAGCCACCCGCCCTGCCTCCTCCAGTGCCCCTGGGCCGCTCGCGCCGCGAGCAGCAGCTGCCGGCCGTCCTGCCCCCTATGCCGGCTCCGGACCCTAACGAGCGCCTCCGCAACCTCGCCTCGGAGGTCGTCTCCGCACTCGAGTTCATGTCCGCGGCGTTCGGGCCTCCGGCCCTTTCCCACCTGACGGTATCTCCCATTCCCGGCAATTTCGGCCAAGGCTTTCCCGGGCTCTTATATCTCTCGACTTTGTCCTACATACGGCGCGGTACGGATGCCACGTCAGCCTCTCCCAATCCTGACGATCTGTTCTTTGCCGACTTACTCCACGCGCACGAGACCGCGCATCAATGGTGGGGAAACCGCGTGGCATCGCAGGGGTACGAAGATTACTGGCTGATGGAAGCGCTGGCGAATTACTCCGCCATGTTATATCTCGAAAAACGCGGCGGAAGTAAGTCCACGGACGTGCTGCTGGAAACATATCGGCAGGCATTGCTGCGCAAGAACGAATCCGGGCAGACGGTGGACGAAACCGGACCGATCGTGCTCGGCCTGCGTCTGGAGACCTCCGTGGAACCGCGCGCCTGGCGCACCATCACTTACGGCAAGGGTTCCTGGATCATGCACATGCTGCGCGAGCGGATGGGGGACCAGAAGTTCATGGCGCTGCTGGCGGAAATCGCGCACCGCTACGATCATAAAACCATCTCGACGGAGCAGTTTCGCGCGGCGGCGGCGACTTTCCTCCCACCGAAATCCCCGGATCCCACGCTTGGGGATTTCTTCGACCAATGGGTCTACGGAACGGGCATTCCCAACCTGTCGCTGAAATACTCCATCAAAGGGAAGGCGCCTGCGCTCCGCCTGGTGGGCACCATCGAGCAGACGGAGGTGGATAACGAATTCAGCGCGCTGGTACCGGTGGAGATCCAGATGCCGCGCGGCCGGACGCTGACGCAATGGGTGCGGACCGGCAGCGATCCGGTCAGCTTCAACGTGCGGCTCGATCAGGCGCCCATCAAGGTCTCGCTTGATCCGCGCCATTGGGTGCTGCGCCGGTAAAGCATCGTTCCGGCCCGTCGCCACGGGCCGAAATTTGCGCGGCGCGTTGCACGATTCGCGGGCTACCGCCCGGGATTGAACACCGAAACCGGAGTGGGGCGAACACCAAAAGTGGCCGTAGGACCGGTGATGTGCGCGTGGGTCACGCCGGAAGTCGAATCGAAGGTCTCCATGGAAGACACCAGGTTGCATGGAGGCGCGGCGAGCAAAGGGACAGTGAGCGTGATGACGCCGCGGATCTCGGTACGGCCGGAAGCGGCTGTGGCGGAGTACGGAAGCGCCACCGAATCCGTTTTGCCGGCTGTCGCCGTGAACGATGCGGCCGTGCCAATGGTTGAGCCGGCGGCATTCAGAAACGAAATCGTACCCGTGCAGGAAGCGGCGGTGCCGGTGGAAGGATTGGCGGCCAGGTTGGTCACGTTGATCTGGGCGGTCTCCGACGAGGCCAAGCCGACCGGCGGGAGGTTGAAGGTCTGTGTGATGGTGTTGGTAGTGGCGGTGGTGGTCTGGGCCCATGCCCCACCCGCCAGAGCGGCAACCGCGAAGAAGGAATACAGATAGCGTTGAAGCAGCATGTTCACCTCACCCTGATTATACGCTGGGGTCGAAAAATCAGTTACCGCCATTACTCTTCCTTAACATCAGACAATTGCAGGAAGTAACTATTGTCCGGCAGGCCAGTTACAACAGCAGCACGGCGGTGGCGCGCAGGGTGCCAGCCAGGGCCGCCGCGGCCGCTCCGCCCCTTGGCCCTCGTCCGATGAAAAAAGAGGAACTTTCGGCGCCCCGCCGCGAATTGTATAGCATCAGAGGTCTTCGATGGAAACATCGGCGGTAGACGACCGCGAACTGATGTTGCGTGTGAAGGCGGGCGACTGCGTGAGTTTCGCCATGCTACTGGAGCGGCACCGCGCACCCATCGAGCGTTTTCTGTACGGCAAGGTACGCAACCGGGCGCTGGCCGAAGAATTGGCGCAGGAAGTGTTTCTCCGCGTCTACCGGGCGCGGGCCGGATACGAGCCGACCGCGCGGTTCAAGGCGTGGCTGTTCCAGATTGCCGCGCATCTGGGTTCGAATTCGCGCCGCGACCATCGGCGGGAAAGGCTGCACGAACCGCTCGATTCTCAATTGCCGTACGCCCCGGCGCTGCAAGTGGCCGATGCGCGGCCGAGCGTGGAGGAGCGGCTGCTCGGCGACGTGCGCCTGGCCGAAGTGCGGCGCGCGGTCGCGGCGCTTCCCGAGAAGCAGCGCGCCGCCGTGCTGATGCACAAATTCGCGGGCATGGATTATGGCGAGATTGCGCACGCCTTCGCCTGCTCCGAATCGGCCGTGAAATCGCTGATGTTCCGCGCCCACGAAACGTTACGGGCATCGCTGGCGCATTTGAATGCGGCGTAGCGTCGTGGGGCAGGATGGTATCCTGCGCGCCGGTTGGTAACCGGCGCTCGGGCGGCGGTGAATCGAGAAGAAGGCGGATTGTCAATCCGCCGCAGGTTGCCAACCTGCCCCACATCGTTCTACGCGTAAGTCGAGATCATTGCCCGGTTGCGCTCGGCACGTTCGGCGGTGATGCGCTCCAGGTAACCACTCTGGCGGAACGCGTCCATGGGGTCGGCCGGCAGCCCGCGCGCTTCCGCCCATTCGCGAATCGCGGGACGAACGTCGGTGGAAAACGCGTCCTTCAGGCAGGTTTCGGCATCCACCAGTGCGCAACTCTTCTGGCACGCATCCAGCCTGGCGTGGTCCACGAGCGCAGCCTTCGCGTAGAGCTCCATGGCTGTCGTCACGGTCTGGATCATGGCCTCGATCTTGCCCTTCAGATTGTGCGACTGGTCGATCATGTAGGCGATATCGGCGCGCTTGCCGGTCTCCCATTCGAAGTGCAGGATCTCGTGGAAGATGCGGAAGATCTGGTAGGGATCGATGGAGCCCAGGGTCAGATCGTCGTCGGCATAGCGGCGGTCATTGAAGTGGAAGCCGCCGAGCATGTCCAGATCCAGCAGCCAGGCCACGATCTGCTCGATATTCTGGCCCTGGTAATGATGGCCGGTATCGACCAGCACTTTGGCCTGCGGTCCGGAGGCGCGCGCCAGCAGCAGCGCCATTCCCCAATCGGCGATATCGGTGTGGTAGAAGGCCGGCTCGAACGGTTTGTACTCCACCAGCATGCGCATGCCCGGGCTCAGGCGCGCGTGCGTCGCCTGGAGCGCTTCTTCGAACCAGCGGCGGCGGTGCCGGATGTTGTGCGTGCCCGGATAATTCGAGCCGTCGGCGAACCAGAGCGAAAGATCGCGGCTGCCCAGCCGCCGCATGATATCGATGCTGTCGAAAATGTGATCGAGCGCCGTCTTCCGCACTTCCGGATCCGGGTTGCCGAAAAACCCGTGCTTATAAATCTGCTCCTGGAACGTGTTGGGATTGATGGCGCCGGCGCGCAGCCCGTGCTCGGCGGCCAGCGCCTCAATCTGCGGCCCATCCGCCGCGCCGCCCGGCAGGTCCCAGAGAACGTGCAGGGCGATGGTGGGGCACACGCCCGTCCAGCGGTGCACCTGGCCGGCATCGCTGAACTTATCGGCCGTGGTGACGGCGGCCGCAGGTTGCACGAATTTGCCGAAGCGCGTCCCGGTGTTGGCAAAACCCCAGGAAGGCAGCTCGATTTGAAAGGCGCTCAAGGCGCGATGGATGAGATTCGTCTGTTTGTCGCTGGTCACAGGAATCACCGATCTCTATCATTGTCCGGTTTGGCGCGGGCGTCAATGGGAGGGATCGGGGATTAGGGATTAGGGATTAGGGCGATCGAAGGTGCGGCGCTCAAGCGCGAGTGTCGCGCGGCCCTCAGGGGCGGGCCGCATGTATGCGGCCCCTACACGGCACGGTCGCCCGAATCCGTAGGGGCCGGGTATGCCCGGCCCGCGCTCGAAGCCGGAAACGTGAGGACCGCACGAACGAGCGCCGCCCGCCGCAACGCTGATCGCCCTAATC
>DATJMP010000281.1:0-7877 GCA_035508655.1 Bryobacteraceae bacterium | reverse complement strand
AAAGACCGGCGAAAACCATCGGCTTGATCTCCTCGAAGCCGGGCAGCGGCTCGGGGGCGGGATTTTCGTGATCGACGATGGTGTCACCGACCTTGGCATCGGAGACGGTTTTGATGTTGGCAAAGAGGAATCCGACTTCGCCGGCGGAAAGCTCGTCGCAAGGCGTGGCCTTGGGCGCCTGGTAGCCGAGGCCTTCCACCTCGTACGCCTGGCCGTTCGACCAAAGGCGGATCTTCTGGCCGAGGCGCAGGCGGCCTTCCACGACACGAGCGAGGATGATGACGCCGCGGTAAGTATCAAACCAGGAATCGAAGATGAGGGCACGCAGGGGCACTTCCGGTGAGCCCTTGGGTGGCGGCACCATATGGACGATATGCTCGAGGATGTCATGCACGCCGGTGCCCTGCTTGGCGCTGGCCAGAACCGCGTCGCGGGCGTCGAGGCCGATGATGGTTTCGATCTGCTCGCGAATGCGCTCGGGCTCCGCGGCCGGCAGGTCGATTTTATTGATCACCGGGATGATTTCCAGGTTGTGATGGAGGGCGAGATAGGTATTGGCGAGCGTCTGCGCCTCTACGCCCTGGGAGGCGTCGACTACCAGCAGCGCGCCTTCGCAGGCCTGCAGGCTTCGCGAAACCTCGTACGAGAAATCCACGTGGCCGGGAGTGTCGATCAGGTTGAGCTGGTAGAGATTGCCGTCGTCCGCGCGGTAGTTGAGGCGGACGGCGTGGGCTTTGATCGTGATGCCGCGCTCGCGCTCCAGGTCCATGGTGTCGAGCACCTGCTCCATCATTTCCCGCTGGGAAAGGGCGCCGGTCACCTCGAGCAGCCGGTCCGCCAGCGTGGACTTGCCGTGGTCGATGTGCGCGATGATGGAAAAATTGCGGATGAATTCGCGGTCCATGGGGCGGGGAGCGTCTTCTGATTATCCCACAAGGCGGAGTCCATCCGGCCCGATGCGTAGGCCCGATGTTACACTAAGTCCATAATGTACAACCACGTCCTTTTTGAGCTTGGTGCGGATGGCGTGGCGCTGGTCACCATCAACCGGCCGGAGAAACTGAATGCGCTTTCGGCGGTGGTGGTGCTGGAGCTGGAGGATGCGTTTCAACGGATCGCTGGCGATCGGCAAGTCCACGCGGCCATCATCGTGGGTGCGGGGGATAAGGCGTTCGTGGCTGGGGCCGATATCGGCGAACTGGCGGCTCTCTCGGCGGTGGAAGCCCGCGAATATGCGGCACGCGGGCAGCGCGTGTTCCGGCTGATAGAGAGCTGCGGAAAGCCAACTGTGGCCGCGGTGAACGGCTATGCGCTCGGCGGTGGGCTGGAGCTGGCCATGGCGTGCAGTGTGCGTTTCGCCGCTGACAGTGCGCGGCTGGGCCAGCCGGAAGTGAAGCTCGGCATCATTCCGGGCTACGGCGGAACGCAGCGTTTGCCGCGGATCGTGGGGCGCGGGCGGGCTCTGGAGATGCTGCTTTCGGGAGAGCCGGTGACCGCGGCGGAGGCGCACCGCATCGGGCTGGTGAATGCGGTAGTGCCGCAGGCCGAACTCCTGGCGTACAGCCACGGGTGGCTGGCCAAGGTTCTGGCCAACGGCCCGCTGGCGGTGGGGCTGATCCTAGAAGCTGTGGATGTGGGGCTCGATTCCGGGCTGGACGCCGGGCTGCGATTCGAAGCCGCGGCCTTCGGCGTGAGTGCGGCCTCCGAGGACCGGCGCGAGGGCACGCGTGCATTCCTGGAAAAGCGCAAGCCGGCCTTTGCGGGAAAGTGAACATGAGCATACTGGAAGGACAGCTTTCCGCCGCCGGGTTGCGATTCGCCGTAGTCGTGAGCCGGTTCAACAGCTTCATTACGGAGCGCCTGCTGGCGGGAGCGCTGGACGCGCTAAACCGTACCGGCGCTGCAGCCGAGCAGATCGATATCGTCAAGGTTCCGGGTTCATGGGAATTGCCGTTGGTGGCCGGGGAACTGGCACGGCAGAAGAAGCATGATGCGGTGATCTGCCTGGCCGCCGTCATCCGCGGGGAGACGCCGCATTTCGATTACGTGGCGGCGGAGGCGGCTAAGGGGATCGCGCATGTTGCCGCTCAAAGCGGCGTGCCGGTGGCCTTTGGCGTGCTCACTACCAACACGTTGGAGCAAGCGATCGACCGCGCGGGCGCCAAAGGCGGCAACAAGGGATTCGATGCCGCGATGACAGCCATCGAGATGGCGAACCTGATGCGGTCGCTTCGCCAGGCGACGTAACATGTCTTCCCGCCGGAGGTCCAGGCAGCGCGCGCTGCAGATTCTATATTCCTGGGATGCCCGCCGGCAACCGGTAGAGGAAGCTCTGGACGCGTATTACGACACGTTGTATTCGGAAGAGCATCCCGGGCGAGAGCCGTTTGTAGCCGAACTGGTGCGGGGCACCGTGGAGCACGCGGCGGAAGTGGACGAGCGCATCAGCCGGCACGCGGCTCACTGGCGAATGGAGCGGATGCCCGCCGTGGATCGCAACATCCTGCGGCTGGCGGTGTACGAAATGACGCACGGGGGCACCCCGGCTCCAGTCATTATCGATGAAGCACTGGAATTGGCACGGAAATTCTCGAGCGAGGAATCCGTACAATTTATCAACGGGGTGCTGGACGCCATCCACCGCGAGGGCGGGGGGCAGGGTGCGGGTGTGTGAGATGAACCCGATTGCCCCAGCCAAGCGTCTAAAGCTTCAGTGGAGGGGTTTTACCCCGGAGAAGGATGGTCAGCCGAATGGCCCGAAAGCGACTTTTCATCTATTCCTTACCCCTGATTATTTTGCTTTTTTCCCTGGCCGGGGGCCTCTACGGGCCAAGGGTGGAGGCGGCGCCGGCGCCAGACTCGCAGGCTTCGCTGGATTCGGAAGTCGCCGATTTTACAAAAGTTTACGCACTCGTGGAGCGGAATTTCGCGGACAAGGTCAATCCCGACAAAGCGATCTATGACGGCGCCATTCCCGGCATGCTGCGCACGCTCGATCCTCACTCCAATTTCTTTGATCCCAAAGACTACCAGGCGATGATGGAGGAGCAGAAGGGGACGTATTACGGCGTGGGCATGCAGGTGGCCTCACAGAATGGCAAGACCGTGGTGATTGCGCCGTTCCCCGGTTCGCCGGCATACAAAGCCGGCCTTCGTCCCGGCGACATCATCGACACCATCAACGATAAGTCCACCGATGGCATGAACACCACCGAAGTGGCCGACCTCTTAAAAGGTCCGCGCGGGACTCAAGTGAAGATCGGGGTTTTGCGTGAGGGCTCGAAGGACGATGTTGCTTTCACGGTAACCCGGGATGAGATCAGCCGCAAGAGCGTACCAGAAGCATTCTGGATCCAGCCCGGCATCGCTTATATCAAGATTCTGCAATTCACCGAAACCACCGGGCGCGAACTGGACGACAGCTTCAAGCGGCTCGGCGAGAACAACATTAAGGGTTTGGTGCTGGACCTTCGGGACAATCCGGGCGGACTGCTGAATTCGGGCGTCTCAGTGGCGGATCACTTCCTGCAGCGCGGACAGCTGATCGTGTCTCATCGCGGGCGCTCTTCGCCGGAGCGGACCTATGTCGCGCGGAACGGCAATCATGGCCACGATTACCCGATCGTGGTGCTCGTGAACCGGCAGTCGGCTTCAGCGGCAGAGATTGTTTCGGGCGCTCTGCAGGATCACGACCGCGCCTGGATCCTGGGTGAAACGACGTTCGGCAAGGGTCTGGTGCAGACGGTCTTCCCCTTGAGCGATCGCACAGCGCTGGCGTTGACTACGGCGCACTTCTACACCCCCAGCGGAAGGCTGATTCAGCGCGATTACAGCCACGATTCGTTTTACGACTATTACACTCACCACGACGGCGTCGAGCGCAACGAGCAGGACGTGAAGATGACCGACAGCGGCCGGCGCGTGTACGGCGGCGGCGGCATCACGCCGGATGAAAAGTACGTCGAACCCAAGATCGACAAGCTGGAAATTCAACTGAGCCGAACCGGCCTTTTCAATTTCACCCGCGCCTATTTCTCCAAGCACAGCGCCAACCTGCCCAAGAACTGGATGCCGGACGAGAACGTGATCGAAGGTCTACATGAGTACCTGCTCAAGAACGACGTCAAGTTCACCGAGAAGGAATTCACGGCGGACCACGACTGGATCAAGCGCTATCTGGCGAGAGAGATGTACATCTACGCCTTCAACGTGGACGAGAGTGACCGCATGTTCGCGCAGACCGATCCGGAAGTGGCGGGGGCCGTGGATGCGATGCCGAAGGCCGAAGCGCTATTGGAGAGCGCTCACAAAGTAGTGGTGCAGCGCCTGGCGCCGCGGCAGTAACTCACTGCCGTCAGCCCTAAACGATTTGGCGCAGCCGGGTCGATTCGAGGGACGGCTGACGAAATCGCTGACGGCGTATAGCTCGTATACTGAAATTTGACCCCCCCAGCACAGATTGTCATCCTGGATGCCGGCGGCCAGTACTGCCATCTGGAAGCGCGAAAGGTACGGGAACTGGGCGTCTACGCGGAGGTGCGCGCCTGCGAAACGCGGGCGGCAGAATTGACTTCCGCCAAAGGCATCATCATCTCGGGCGGACCTGCGAGCGTGCTGGAGCCGGGTGCGCCGACGGTAGACTCGGCCATCTTCGCTTCTGGAGTTCCCATCCTCGGCATTTGCTACGGGCAGCAACTGATGGCGCATCTGCTGGGCGGCAAGGTGCTTCCGGGTGAGCGCGGAGAATACGGGCTGGCCATACTGGAACTCGATGAGTGCCGCGATCCGCTGTTCGAAGGTATGGGTGGAAGGCAGCAAATCTGGATGAGCCATCGGGATTCGGTGGGCGTTCTGCCGCCGGGCTTTTCCGTGACGGGGCGAACGGAGACGTGTGCGGTAGCGGCCATCGCAGCGCCGGAGCGTAAGCTGTACGGCGTGCAGTTCCATCCCGAGGTGGTGCACACGGCGCGCGGGCGGGAATACCTCGCGAACTTCGTGTTTCGGGTTTGCGGTTGCGTGCCGGACTGGGACCCGAGCCATCGGGTTCCCATGCTGGAGGAAGAGATCCGGCAATGCGCCGGAAGCCGCGGCGTATTTTTCTTCGTCAGCGGAGGAGTGGATTCCACGGTCGCATTTACGCTGGCACAGCGCGCGCTGGGGACCGGGCGCGTCCGCGGGGTATATGTGGACACGGGGCTTATGCGCCAGGGCGAGACGGATTTTGTCCGGCAGATGCCCGGAGTCGCGGTGGAACACGCGGCCGAGCAGTTCCTGACGGCGCTGGCCGGCATCACGGACCCGGAACAGAAGCGGCACGCCATCGGCGAGGAATTCGTGCGCGTGCAGGAGCGCATCATCGAAGCGCGGCACCTGCTTGACGAGCAATGGATCCTGGGGCAGGGCACGATCTATCCGGATACCATCGAATCGGGCGGCACCGCTAAGGCGGCTGTCATCAAAACGCACCATAACCGCGTGGCCGGAATTCAGAAGCTGATCGAGAGCGGACGCATCCTGGAACCGCTGAAGTCGCTGTACAAGGACGAGGTGCGGGAAGTGGGACGGGTGCTCGATTTGCCGGCGGAACTGCTGGACCGCCATCCGTTCCCGGGGCCAGGACTCGCTATCCGCTGCCTATGCTCCGAATTCGACGCGCCGGTACGGCGCTCGGAAGACGGATGGATCATTCCCGTGAATTCGGTTGGGGTGCAGGGCGATTCGCGCAGCTACGCCCCGGTGCTGGCTATCGACGAGTTGGATTATGCCCGTGCCACGGCCCTGATCAACCGGTTGCGGGCAGTGAACCGCGTGGTAGCGCCTGTAATGACGCACACGCCCATCGAGACGATGCAGGTGCGGGCGTGTTCGCTCACCGCGGAGCGGCTGGAACGCCTCCGGCGCGCCGACGCGGTGGTGCGGCGCCTTTCGCACGAGAGCGGCTACGACCACAAGATCTGGCAGTTTCCAGTGATTCTGATTCCGCTGGGAACTCCGTCGGCGCCCGATTCCCTGGTGTTAAGACCGGTGGATTCGGTAGACGGGATGACCGCGCAATCGGTGCCCATGGATCCCGCGCTGCTCCAGCGGATGTGCTCGGAACTATCCGAAATGGAAGGAATTGCGGGTGTTTTTTATGATCTCACGCACAAGCCGCCCGGAACCATCGAGTGGGAATAGCCCCGAATAAGCTGAGGCGGTCGGAACCGTGGCACAGGGGCCCTCGTCCTATAATCGAGAGGGAAGGGATGCAGGACAACGATAGTCCGGAAACTCCGGTCGTCTCGACGGCTCCGTCGCCGGCGGACGAGGCCGGTACCCGCCCTGGGTTGCGTACCGCGGTTTCCTGGTTCCGCGACCTGGTTTTCTCCGTATTCATCGCGATCGTGATGATCGTGTTCATCTACCAGCCGGTAAAGGTTGAGGGCACCAGCATGATGCCCACTCTCGCCAATCAGGAGAGAATCTTCATCAACAAGTTCACCTATCGGTTTGGGCTGGGCAACGTGGAACGCGGGGACACGGTGGTCTTCTGGTACCCGCAGGACACCACCAAATCGTACATCAAGCGCGTCATCGGCCTTCCCGGGGACCGCATCCGTATTCAGGACGGAGAGGTTTACGTCGACGGGCGGCAACTGGTGGAAGACTACGTTCCCGAAGAGTTTCGCGACTACACCTCGTGGCATGACGGGCAGGAGCAGACAGTGCCAGCGGGACGTTACTTCGTGTTGGGTGACCACCGCAACCAATCGAGCGACAGCCGCATGTGGGGCTATGTCCCGCGGGCCAATATCTACGGCAAAGCTGTGTTCGTCTACTGGCCGCTGGATAAAATCGGCCGCGTGCGGTAGACGCGGGCTGTATTCAGCGCCGGAACAGCCACATCACGAGCGAGAAGAGCAGGCTCAGAAGAATGCAGGTGGCAAGCGGAAAGTAAAAAGTGGAATTCCGCCCGTGCCAAACGATATCGCCAGGCAGGCGGCCGAAGCGGAAAGGCAGCCGCCCGGCGAAAGTGAGCAGAAGCCCGAAAGCCACCAGCACCAGCCCCATCAAGATCAGCATGCGGCCCAACGGCGCCATAACTCCAGTATGGCGCACGGGGAACCGGATTACGGTTGGCCCATCCTCCCGTAGAGCGGCGCCAAAGCGGGATAGAGCGCCTGGTAAATACGATGGGCCCGCGTGTAGAAATCGGCTTCCGCGCGAGCGGGAGAAATCGCTTCGGTCTCGTGGATAGCGGCGCGGCACAGTTCCTGGATAGAGGTGTATTCGCTGGAGCCGGCCAGGGCGAGCAGCGCCGCTCCATATGCCGAGCCTTCCTGCGTCTCGAGCGTGACCACGCGGCGGGCCAGAATGGACGCCAGTAGCTGCCGCCAGAAGGGGCTCTGCGCGCCGCCGCCGGAGGCGCGCACGGAAGCCACCGCGGTTCCCAGGCTCTCGACGATTTCCAGGCAATCGCGCTGGCTGTACGACACGCCTTCGATGAGCGCGCGGATCAGGTGGGCGCGGGTATGGCTGGCCGTCAGGCCGATCCAGCCGCCGCGGGCTGTGGCGTCCAGGTGAGGCGTGCGCTCCCCCATGAGGTAGGGAAGCCAGAAGAGGCCGTCGGAACCCGCCGGAGCCTTGGCAGCCTCGCCCATCAACTGGTCATAGCTCGTGCCGGGAGCGAACTGGTTGCGGAACCACTGCAGGCTCAGGCCGGCACCCTGGGTCACACCCATGACGTGCCACTTACCGGGAACGGCGTGGCAGAAAGTGTGGACGCGGCCGCCGGGATCGTACGCAGGCTTCTCCATGTGTGCGAAAACGACGCCGGAGGTGCCGAGGGTACAGGAAACGATGCCGGCCTCCACGATGCCGTTCCCGATCGCGCTGGA
>DATJMP010000280.1:0-12314 GCA_035508655.1 Bryobacteraceae bacterium | reverse complement strand
CAATCTGCACAATACTGCCGAGATCGTGTTGTATGCGGTCCGGAAGAAAATAGTGGCCTGAGTTTTCGTTTCCCCGGACTTGTGGCACCGTTCAGAAACCGAGGGCTACGCACAGGGCTGCAATGTCGCCGATGCGCTCGCCGAGGCAGGCGGGGACGACTTCGCACGCGGCGGCGGCGTGAGGCAGCGCTTCGCGGCGGAGGACGCGCCGCGCCGGGTTGAGGATGAGATCGCCCAGGCGCATGGCGATGCCGCCGATGACGATGCGCTCCGGATTCACGATGTCGACAAGGATCGCGAGCGCTTCGCCCAGCCGTTTGCCGGTGCTGGCGAGAATGCGCCGCGCGACGGCGTCGCCCTGCTGCGCGGCTTCGGCGAGATCGCGAGCGCTGATGGAGCCGTTGTTTTCGAGCAAATGCGACAAAACCGTGGCTCGGCCGCGCGCAACCTCGGCGCGTACCATTTTTCCGGCCACCTGCGCGATTCCGCCTCCACTGGCCCAGCCCTCCACCGACCCGGCCTTGTGATATCCCACCGGGCCGCGGGCGGTCAGGCGCACGTGGCCGATCTCGCCTGCCGAATCGGTGGCGCCGTGCACCAGCCGGCCGTCGGCGATGATGCCGCCCCCGAGCCCGGTGCCCATAGTCAGGAAGATCATGTTTTGTACGCCACGCCCGGCGCCGAAGCGGTGCTCGGCGACGGCGCCGGCATTGGCGTCGTTTTCGAGGCGGCAGGGGACTCGAAACTCGTCTGCGAGCATCGACACGATGGGTACGTCCACCCAGGTAGGCAGATTGGGCGGGGCCTGAATTACTCCTGTGACGCGGTCCTGCGGGCTGCCGCAACTGACACCGATGGCGCGAATCCCGGCAGCGCCCGCCTGGGCTACCAGGCCGCGAATGCCGTCGCGGATCTGGCGCAGCGCGGGTTCCGGGCCATCGGCGGGGCGCGTCGCGAACTCGATGCGGCCGGCAACGTCCGGCGGCACAACGGAGACGACCACGGCCGTTTTGGTGCCGCCGATATCCACTCCCACCCAGACGCTCTCGCTCATCCGGCTATTCCTCCAGTAGATTGACCTCGCGGATGGCGCCGGTGCGGGCGTCCATCCGCAGCGTCTTGATCTCGTAGGCGCGGAACGTCCCGCTCCAGCGCTTGCCGGCGAAATCGAAGCCGATGGAGGCCGTTCCGGCGTGGCCTGCGGTCTCGTAACAGCGCACGATCAGATCGTTGCTCTCCTCCGCCTTCTTGATGGCGGTAATGACGATGTCGGGCGCGCTCACGCTGAGGAAGGAAGCGGCTTGTGGGCGCGATCCGCGATGGATCCCCTGGTAGACGACCGGCACGGGCGTGGTGAACTCCTCGGCCGCGCGCTGGATGCCCGCATCCTGCCAAGCGCCCCGGTGCGGCACGAGAAGGAGGCGGAACGTCTGCACGCCCTGGTCCTGCCAGATGTGATCGGCGGCGGGATCGAGTTTATGCGGGATGTGGTGGGCGAAGGGCGCGCCGCGGACGATAGAGATGCGCATATCATTTGCCAGCGCGCTGTAACCGTACTTGGCGTCGTTGACGACGGCTAAGCCGTAATCGCCTCCGCCGCTCATGTCGATCCACCGCTGCCCGGGCTCTTCGTCTCCATTCGGCGGGCGCACGATGTTGCCATAGGCAATTTCGTAGGTCGCGTGCGGCTCGGGCACGTCCACCGGGAAGCTGAGCTTCAGCATTTTGGAGTGCTCGTGCCAATCCAGCGTGACGCGCGCTTCGACGGCGGGCGAACCGGCGTAGAGCAGCCAGTCGGTGGTTAGGGTGGAGGCGCCGTAGCGCGAGCGAACGCGAACATCCGCGCGTAACGGGCCGGCTTCAACTACGGCGATCTCCGTTCCGGCGAAAGCGCCGATCTGCTTGTCGTACGCGCGGACGTCGTGGCTCCAGGTGTCGCTCGGATCGTCCATCACCAGGGCTTGCGCGCCGCGCGCGCCACCTTGGAAGACCTCGCGGCCTGCCCGCTTATCGAAAATGCCGATGCCTCCATCCGGCGCGAAAGTGACCCGCAGGAACGCGTTCTCAATGACATGGCCGTTGATCTGGAGATCGGAAGCCGGGGCCGCGGCGGCGGCCTGGCGCAGACGGAACTGACGATAACCGAAGGCCGGCAGTTCGGCGCGGACGATAAGACGCGCGCGGCCGTTCACTTCGGTGGTGGCCGGCGCCCACTGGTGCGGAACCGCGCGGCCCTGCTCGTCCTCAAGGCGCGAGGGCGCGGCAGAGCGGCGGACCACGTCGTATTCGAAATTGGCGGTGACGGGCCAGGGGTGCAGGTTGAAGGCCACCAGGTAGACCGATTCCGGATCTTCGGCCGGTACCTGCCAGGCGAGTTTCTGCGCCGCCATGTAGAGAGCCCGGTCGGCAATCTGTCGGGCGAAACCATAGCCTTCGGGCGCGGCGATCTCATAATGTTCGGGCAGCGCTGTGCCTGCCATGCTGTCGTGGAATTGGAGGAACAGGACCCGCTTCCAGGCGTCCGCTAAATCGGCGCCGGGATAGTTCGCTCCCCAGACCAGCGATCCGATGGACGCCAGTTTCTCCGCTGCGAGCAGCGCCATTTCGGTGGCGCGGTTGGTCTTCTTCATCCACGATTCCGCGGTATAACAGCCGACCGAATGATGCTGCAGATCGCCGGTCACCACAGGGAGGTTTTCGGTGCTGGCGCGGCGCATTTCGGCGAAATACTGCTCGGGCGTGCTGTAGACCACGGCGGGCGCGCCGGGCTGGTCGCGAAGGGCATCGATAGAGCGGATATTAGCTTTGGTGGCGCCGCCGCCGTGGTCGCCGGCGCCGTAGAATGCCATAACCGATTTGACGTTGGAATTGGTTTCGCGCAGGATCTGGCGTAAGCGGCCGTCAATGGTGCCCTCGTCGTTATAGCTGACGGGGATGCGGTAAGTAAGGACGCGCGTGCCATCCGGCGCCTGCCACCAGAACAGCGTGCCGGGCAGCGATTTTTCGTGCGCCTGCGGGCGCATGAAAACATACTCGTGCATGCCCTGGCCAGTGAGAATCTGGGGCAGAGCGCCGGTGTGGCCGAACGAATCGGGATTGTAGGCGACCGTGGCGAAGCGGCCGAGGAGGCGCCGGAAGGTCAACTGGCCGTAGAGGCCCTGACGTACCAGCGATTCGCCGTTGGGAACGTTGATATCGGGTTCGACCCACCAACCGCCGACCGCACCCCAGCGGCCCTCCCGAACGCGCTCGCGGATCTCGGCCAGCATCGCCGGATCGTTCTCCGCCACCCATTCATAGAACTGCGCCGAACTGGCCGTAAAGCGGAAATCGGGCGTTTCCTTCATGCGGTCGAGCGCCGCGCGGAAGGTGCTGTGAACCTCCGAAAGACCTTCGGACCACGGCCACAGCCAGACCGGGTCGATGTGCGCCTGGCCGATCATGTGGAAGCGGTAGGAGTGCGCCTCCGCGGGCCAGGATGCGGAATCCTGCGCCACTGCCGGCGCGACCAGGGCCAGCAGAAACAAGAGGCGGAGCGAGAGAGCGGCGCCCCGCAACCGCGCGGGACCTATGGTGGGAAGCATCGCGCACTCAAGCTTAACGCGATTGCAAATCTTCACGCGCCATCAGCCGGCGTCGGAAAGATCCAGCCGGACCACGGCCGCGGCGGCGGCGCTTTCGAACGTCAGGCCTTCTTCGAGTTCTCCTTCCGCCCGCGCGGTGGCGAGCCGCGACTGGTTCCAGCGCCACGCCGCGGCCATAGCGATCGGCACGAGGAGGAAGCTCCACGGATTCCCCCACATCCACGATTCCAGCGCCGCTCCGCCGCGGGTGAACGTCTCGAAGCCGAGGAATTGCACGAGGCAGAGCACCAGGAAGTTGTCGCGGAAGCCGGGCATGGGGCAGGTGAGGGGCAGCTTTCGATAGGAGGAGAGAAGCAGTTCGATAAGAGTGGCGGAGATGGCTAGCACGTAGAGGAGGCTGACGAAGGCGTGGACCCAGCCGGTCTGAATCCCAGTAACGGCGAAACACGGAACAAGCACGAGCGGGAAAAGGAAGCTGAGCATGACGCGGCGGGCCACGCCGGGAGCGTCGTTGCGGCGCGGATCCAGGATCACGCGGAATACCCAGTTCCCGGGCACCTCGGCAGGTAATTCGAAAGCGATGCGCAGTCCGAGCAGCAGGAGATAGGCCATGGCGAATTCGGCGCGGGCGGTGTCCTCGAAGGCTGCCATCCAGCCGAAGCCGATCGCCACGGCGAGGACGAGGCGATGCGTCTCGCTTCGCAACAGAGCGCGCGTGACGAAGCGCTGGCCGGCGCGGCCGAGGCCGGGACGGCGCGGGGCAAAAGCGTCGAGGCAGGTCAGCACGAGGCGGAACACGAACTGCGAGGAAGGATGGCTGCCGCTTTCCAGAACGGCAGCATAGCGGCGCCGATAGCTCAGGAAATAGGCGATTATGCTCAGGGCGACGAGGGCTCCAAGGCCGCTAACGGCGTATCGGGCAAGCTCCGACAAAAGTGGTGTAGACCTCTGTTGCAGAACCTGGTACAGCGCCAGATACCAGAGCGGCGGCAGGTAGCGCACGGGCGACGCCGGCACCTGCTGGAGATGGCGGAGCAGGCCGGCGCCATCGAAAGCGCTGAACATCAGCGCGGTCAAAACCAGCAGAATGGCGCCGCGCAGCCAGGATGAGCAGGCGCGAAAAGCGGTGCGCGGAAGCAGCGCGGAGGCCAGGCCGAGGACCGCGAAGACGAAGGCAGTGGAGAAGATGCTGGCGAGACCGACGCACAGCAGGTGACTGGCCGAGAATTGAAGAAAAGCGACGGCGGACAAGCGTGCCGCGGCTGTCACGAAGAGTGGAAACAGCACCGCCGGAATCAAGCTCACATCAAGCGCCACTACCACTACCGCCGTCAGGATCGCGGCTGCGTTGGCGAGGATAATGCGGTGCGGAGGAACCGGTAGCGGAGCAAGGTTGAGATAGTCCTGCGAATCGGGCAGAATCTGGTCCCAGCGGATCGTGGTGACAATGCCGCTTATGGCCATAGCCACCGCCAGGAAAAGGTATTTATCGGGAATGGAGGTCAGATAGAGGTCGTCGCGGAGGTGCCCGCGCATCCACCCTAGAAAGGACGAGTATTTCTCGAGCATGATCACCGCGCTGAACGCGCCGGGTGCGGCAAGCAGCCCGAGCAGCGGTCCCACGCCCAGGTCGAGCGCGGAGGCATATGCCATCTTGCGCAGAAAATGGCCCGTCAGGCGGCGCAGGGGAGGGCTAACCAGCCATGGTGGAAATGAAATTCCGCGCCATGCGTTCGGCATCGGTCTGCTCCGTCAATTGCATGAAGGCGGCTTCCATTTCGATTCCGCCGAAGCCGGCCCGTACTTCGTCCATAGAGCCGGCAGCGACCACCGCACCGCGCTTGAGGACGGTGAGATGGGTGCAGAGCCGGTCCGCCTGCTCCAGAACGGGAGAGGAAAAGAAGATTGCCTTGCCGGATTGGGCCAATTGCCCGATGATCTGCCGCAGCACTAGCGCGGAGGTGACGTCCAGCCCCGAGAACGGCTCATCCAGAACCAGCAGCGCCGGATCGTGCATCATGGCCGCAATTACCACGATGCGCTGCTTCATGCCCTTGGAGTAGGAGCTGATGAGCTGGTCGCGGCTGCCGTAGAGCGTGAAGCACTCCAGCATGGCCGCCGCCTTTTCGCTGAAACGGCGGCCGGTAAGCCCGCGCAGCGTGGCCACCAGTTCCAGGTATTCCCATCCGGTGAGGAAGCCGTAGAGATCGGGCTGTTCGGGAACGTACCCGAGATTGCGCTTGAAGTGCTCCGGATCGGCATCGATGCGCTCGCCTTCGAAGAGGACCAGACCGCGCGAAGGCTCCAGCAATCCGGTGATCATTTTGACGATGGTGCTCTTGCCGGCTCCATTCGGACCCAGGACGCCTAAAACCTCGCCCCGGCGGATGCGGAAGCTGATCTCGCGAACCGTCAGAACGGCGCCGTACCGTTTGTAAAGGCCGAGCGCCTCGAGGACCGGGATTTCCATGATGCCGATTGGACGGCAATTGCATGGAGGAAGTTCCCGGCACGCGACCGCGCGTTGCGGCGTAAGCGGCTGTTACGCGCGCTGGAAGTAGGCGTTGCGCGGGGCCCGGTAAGAGATGGCGAGCTCTTTCGACTCGATGCGTCTTCGCCAGGCGCGGGATTCGAAGAGCATGGAGAGCGTGCAGGTGGTCAGGAGAGTTCGCTCGACGGGATACAGCGGCTTGCCGGTGATGAACATCTCCTCCATGCAATGCACCAGGCCATCGAAATGCGGGAAGGGCCGGCTGCCGGGCTCGTCGCCCTGCAGGAACAGGGTGGAGACGGGCTCGCTCTGCCCCTTCAGGCTGGCCGCAAAACTCCAGGCAGTGACCTGGCCCTCCAGCATGTATGCGGCGGCCTGCAGGCCATCCCGATATTCGAGAACGAAGACGGCCGGCGTTTTGACATTGTCTTCCAGGCGCCCGGGTTTGCGAGAGGGATAGCGCGACAGCGCCGCTTCCAGTAGCGGAATGCTCCAGCGGCCGGCGCCATCGCGCCATTTCCAGACGTCGTCGCCCTCGATCCATTCGACTGCGCGGATGCCGGTCTCACCTCCCTTGCGCCGCTCCACCATCGATTGAAGCGCCTCGAGCGTGTGAAATCCGTAGGCGTCCAATTCGCCATAGCCCAACGCCACGGCATGTTCGATTTCCGCCCCGTACGAAATTTCGAGGGCCGGGGAGCGCATGGTCAGGGGAATAGAAGAACCCGCCATAAGGGGGTAATTCAACTCGCGCGACCACGAATACATCTGCTTGGCTTTGGACCAGGAGTAGGAGAAGTGCTTATCGGAGAAAAGCGGGACGGTCTTTCCAGTGACACGGAACACTTCGACGATCGGTTCCATCAATTCATAGCGAGGGTAGAGGTGCTGCCCGCGCTCATTCCACGGGTAGTTGCCATGTTCGCCGACGAAGCAAACGGCGTCCACGGCAAGATCGTCGCCTCCAAGGGTCAGAGCGTCTTTGATGGTGGGATAGATTTTGAAGCCGTATTTCTCGGAGAGGCCCCGGCTGAGGTCGTTGGCGGGAACCTGGGCGGTATACATCGAGACCAGACGAGTTCGTGGGCGGGTAAAGACGCCGTCGGGCGAATAGCCTTCCAGGAGCCGGCCGATAATGACGGCGGCATGGGAATACAGGCTGCGGTCGTGGGTATACATGGTAACCACGGCAGCCACCCGTTTTCGGGGCTCCTGCGCCCCGAGATCGAAGCAGGCGGCGGCACTAGCCGCGAGCAGTTGCCGCCGATTGAGTGTAGGCAGGTTCACCCCAAGATCTTATATCAGCCCGGGGAGCGAATTTTTTAAGGATTCTCGATCATTTGACCGACGAAGAGTAGCCGCAGATGCGATTTCTGCACGCAGACATACTTCAGCCAAACCGTGCGATCGCCTATAATCCGCTGAAGGAGGCTCATGGCGACCCGAGGGAGCGGGAATGCACGTCCGGCATTCGTGTGGACTTTGCCGGTGTGCCCGCACCAGGTAGCGGTCGAGCTGGAGATCATCCGTGTCCTGCAGCACGCGGGCGACGGGGCTCCGGAGCCGCAGCAGGGATTACTTTACGGCCGGAAAATGGCGGGTGTGACCTACGTGCAGGCCGTCCAGCCGATTGCCTCGTTAGACCGGAGGGCGTTCGTGGCCGCCATCTGCCGGTCGCTATGGCCGGTTGTGGGTTATTACCGGATCCGCGATGGGAGTGCCTTCGTGCTGGAGGAAGGCGAGATCGAGCTTGCCACAGGGTTATTCCACCAGCCAGGGTCGATTGTTCTGCTGATTGAACGGCGGGAGACCGGACCCTCCGAAGGCGCCTTTGCGTTCTGGCGGGGAGGAACGTTCGTCTCCAACCTGCCGCACTCGTTTCCGATCGATTCCGAAGTCTTAGCCGCCGACGCACAGGCCGGCGCTGGCGAAGCGCTGCTGCCAGAGCGGGGGTCGGCAGGCGGCATCTTCCGCCGGCCGGCATCTCAAATCGGCGCTCTCGCCGCCGCCGCCCTGGTATTTTTGGGTTTTCAATTTGCGTGGAAGAACAAGCCGCAAGGTTCGTGGTATCCCGAGGCCGGCGTCTCAGCTGCGGCTCGAAACAGGCCGCGCACAGATCTCGATATCAGTTGGCAGGTGGATTCGCTGCACAACGCCACCACCGCGCTCCTCAAAATCCGGGATGGCATGGTTCAGCACCAGGTGCCGCTCGACGGCGGGCATCTGCATCAAGGCCATCTGATCTACTCGTCCGAGAGCGGTCCCGTGAGCGTGGAAATGGCGGCATTCGAATCCGATGGGCAGATCGTCACCGTTCCCGTGTCGGCCCGTCTGCTCTCCGATCCGTTGTTACCGCCCGTGCCGGATTCGCCGCCCGCCTCTCCGGTCTCGCCGGAGCTGCGTGGAGGACAAAGGGGCGACATTCCGCAGCCATTCCAGGCTGCCGGTTCTTCGGCGCACGAAGCGGCTCGCAGGCAGACGTTCGAATTGCAGCCGGTACGTCCCGCCCGGAATCCGGCTCGGTTGCCCGATCCGCCGGCCGTCCAGCCGCTCGCGGAGGTGGGACTGCAGACGGCATTGGCATTGCCTGGAAATCCGATGGTCGTTTCGCCACCGGCACCCGTCGCGCCTCTTCCCAAGCGCGCGGCGCCCGTCGCGGAACCTGTCAGGCATGAGTCGGGGCGCCTGATCTGGACGGGAACGCTGCTTCGCGGCGGAGTAGTGGAGTTCGACGGTAAGTCAGTTTCCGTCGGTTCGCTCAGCGGCGCCCTGCCCGGCCTCCCGATTACGTTTACCGTCTCTCCGGCCGAGTTCCGGGAAGATGGTCTGGTGGTTTATACTGCCGATCCCGCCCGTAATAACCAGATCGAGCTGCCCAGCGACCACAATGGCTGGAACCGGGTCAAGTTCATCTGGGACCCCGAGCATGCGCACGAAATCAAGGTGCTGGAACCCCCGAACGCCAGCAATCGCTTCAGCCACCTTGCACTGCGCGCCGATGCGCGGCGCTGCTATGTGCTGCTGATCGAATGGCAGACCGCGGAGCCTGGCCGTCAATAAGACGCCGAGGATGGCTGAGACGATCCGACCGTGTTGGTGAGCACCACCGAAACGGAACTGAGCGGTGCCGTTCCGCCCGTCACGGAAAACGGCAAGGTCAGCGTAAACTGGCCGCCGTAGGCGGATGATTGCGAGCTTTGAAACCACGTTGCGGAGGCGCTGCCAAGGCTGATGTTCGCCTGGGTGGTTTGGAGCGTATTCCCCGCGGTGGGGACGAACTGCACGGTGGCGCTCACGAGCTCGCGGGTGGTGCTCAGGCCAACCACCTGCACGGAAAATCCGTCGCTTCCGGGCGTCACCGTTACGGAGCTGATCACCGGCGCGCCGGCGGCCACCTGCGTCGTAAACACAGGCGCGGAGGGCGTGGGCAGGGAAACGCTTCCGGCGGTCAGCGAAGCGACGGTGAGCTGGATGGTTCCGGCGACGCTGCCAGCCTGGATGCCGAGCGGCGACGCGAAGCTGGCCTGAGTGGCGTTGGCGGCCATGGTGAAGTTGACCGACCGGCCGCCGGTCGAAAACTGCACCGATGGATCGTCCGGCATTCCGTTGGCAGGCACGAAGGTCAGATTCAATTGGCCGGCAACTGCGACTGGAAACGGAGTCGGTACCGTCAGAGAGATCGATACCTGTTGCAGGCCCGCCAGGCTAGCCGGGACTCCGGCCACGGACAACGCCGGCAAGGACGCCGGCAGGTCGATCACGAGGGTTTGCACGCGCGATGTGGTCACCTTCGTGGAATCTGCCACCTGGACGGTAAAATTGAACGTGCCCGCCGCGGTCGGCGTTCCCGAAATCACCCCGGACGATGCATTCAGGCTGAGCCCGGCAGGCAGGGAGCCGGCAGTAATCTGCCAGGAATACGGCGGCGTTCCGCCGGCAGCTTGCATCGTGAAACTGTACGCTGTCCCCGCGGTGGCGTCCGGCAACTGGGATGGAGTTGTGAATTGCACGCCCTGCCCTACCGTGAGGGTGAAGGCCTTCTGGGCAGTGACGGTAGCGCTGTCGGTCACCTGCACGGTGAAACTGAAGTTTCCCGCGGATGACGGCGTCCCGGTGAATGTTCCGGCCGCAAACAGGAGGCCGGGCGGAAGTGAGCCGGCCGTGATGCTCCAGGTATAGGGCGATGTTCCGCCGATTGCTGTGAGAGTGGCAGTGTAGGAAACGCCCAGTACCGCGGGTGTGAGTTGAGGCGCGGTTGAAATCGTCAGGGTGGCTGCGACGGAGAGAGAGAAGTCCTTGTTCGCTTGCGTCCCGGTGGCATCGGAGACGGTGGCCGTGAATTGGAAAGAGCCGGCCGCGGTCGGCGTGCCGGCGATCTGCCCACTTGCGGAAAATGTCAAACCGGCGGGAAGCGCGCCGGCCGTCACAGACCACGCGTAGGGAGATCGACCGCCGGCCGCGGCCAGGGTCACCTGATAGGCGACGGAAAGGCTGGCGCTGGGAAGCACCGGAGCGGTTGTAATGGTCAGCGCATTTGCGATCGTGATCGTGAACGTCTGTTGAGCCTGCACGCCCGCGGCATCGCGAACCTGCACACCGAATGAGAACGATCCAACCTGAGTGGGCGTTCCCGAGATCTGGCCGGTGCCCGCATTCAATGCCACGCCTGGCGGCAGTTGATTGGAAGTCAACAGGAAATTGAATGGCGCCTGCCCTCCACTGACCGTGAGCGTGGCGGTGTACGGATTGCCGATGACCCCGGCCGCCAGCGTGGGCTCGGTCGAGAAGGTGGGTGCAGGGGTGATGACGATCGTGAAGGGCTTAGTGGCAATGGCGCCGGTGGAGTCCAACACCTGGACAGTGAAAGAAGAGGTCGAGCCGGTCGCCGTGCCGGTAATCCGGCCGGTCGTGTCGATGCTCAACCCGCCCGGCAGAGAGCCGGAACTGATCGACCAGGCATAGACCCCGGACCCTCCGCTTGCTGCGAGACTCTGTGCGTAAATCGTGCTCTGCTCCGCGCCTGGGAGGGATTGCGTGGTGATGGTCAACGGCGGGGGAACCACGGCGAAGGTGAACGATCGGCTGGCAGTATCGCCTGCGGAATCCTTCACCTGTACCGTCAGGTTCGCGGTGCTTTGTGCTGCGGGTGTGCCTGAAATTGTTCCGCCCGCGTTGAACGAAAGCCCTGCAGGAAGAACGCCGGAGGTGACGCTCCACGAGTAGCCGCCGCTGCCGCCGGAAGCGGCGAAGGATGTGGAATAGGGAATTCCAACCGTGCCATTGGGCAGCGAGGACGTGGAGATATTGAGGGGCGGCCAGACGATGGTGATGGAAAGAGCCTGAGCGGCGGTGCGATGGCCGCTGTCGGTGACGGTTACCGTGAAGCCGGAGGTTGCGGCGGTGGATGGAGTACCGCTGATGGTGCCGGATGCACTCAGCGACAGGCCGGCGGGAAGCGCCCCCGAGGTGACGCTCCACGAGAAGCCGCCGCTACCGCCGGTGGCCGAGAGCGTTTGGGAATAGGCCGTTCCGGCCGTGCCGCCGGGGAGAGTCGTCGTGGTGATCACGATGCCGGGGTAGTTGACGATGATGGAGAAGCCTTGAGAGGCAGTGCGATTGCCACTATCGGTCACGGTAACGGTGAAGTTGGAGGTCGCGGCGGTGGTGGGAGTGCCGCTGATGGTGCCGGATGAGCTGAGCGACAGGCCGCCGGGAAGACTACCGGAGGTGACGCTCCAGGAGTATCCGCCGCTGCCGCCGGTGGCGGACAAAGAAGCCGAATAGGCCACCCCGATGGTGCCGCTGGCAAGGGACGACGTGGTGATGGTGAGGGGCGGGTAGTTGATGGTGATGGAGAGAGCCTGAGATGTAGTGCTCTTGCTGCTATCGGTAACGGTAACGGTAAAGTTGGAGGTCGCGGCTGTCGTCGGCGTGCCGCTGATGGTTCCGGATGAGTTCAAGGAAAGGCCGCCGGGAAGACTGCCGGAGGTGACGCTCCATGAGTAACCGCCGCTGCCGCCCGACGCGGTGAGAGAGGCGGAATAGGCCGTGCCGACCGTGCCGTTAGTGAGTGACGACGTGGTGACAGTGAGGGGCGGGTAGTTGACCGTGATGGAGAGACCTTTGGAATCAGTGCTCTTGCTGCTATCGGTGACGGTAACGGTGAAGCTGGAGGTTGCGGCGGTGGTGGGAGTACCCGTGATGCTTCCTGAGGTGCTCAGCGACAGGCCACCGGGAAG
>DATJMP010000279.1:0-34358 GCA_035508655.1 Bryobacteraceae bacterium | reverse complement strand
AGCGTCGAGGCGGGCAAGCGGGCTGACCTGATCGTGCTCGACGCCAATCCGCTGGACGCCATCGCGAACACCGGAAGCATCGAGTGGGTGATCAAGGGCGGACGGGTGTTCCGGCCATCGGATCTGCTGAACGGTCACACTGAGCACTAATTCCTTCCTGCGGTAGGCGCGCCTCCCCTTGACATTCTACCGGAACGAGCTTATGCTTCGCCTAGAATGTCTACTCGAGAGGATGCAGACCGGATCGAACTGCTACAAGGCACGCTCGACCTGCTGATTTTGCGCACGCTGCTGGGCGGAGCGGCGCACGGGCACGCCATCGCCAAAGCCATCGAGCGGCACTCCGAGGATGTGCTGCAGGTGGAGCAGGGGTCGCTGTACCCGGCGCTTCACAGGCTGATCAAGCGGGGATGGATTGCGGCAGAGGAAGGCGTGTCGGAGAACAACCGCCGCGCCAAGTTCTACCGGCTGACGGCGAAGGGGCGGAAACAGCTTAGGGTGGAAACGGGCAAGTGGGAGAGGCTGGCACGCGCGATCGCGGGAGTGCTGCGTGCCGCGGGGCAGGAGGAGTCATGAGGCTGCGGCGGCGGATGGAGGCGGATATTGAGCGCGATCTCCTGGAGCACATCGAGATGGAGACGCTGGAGAACATCGGACGCGGGATGTCGCCGGAGGAAGCGCGCTTCGCGGCGCTGCGCAAGATCGGCAACGTGCTGCGGGTGGCGGAAGAGACGCGGGCGGTATGGCGGTGGATGTGGCTGGATCGACTGGCGCAGGACGCGCGCTATGCGCTGCGGGGATTGCGGAGAAATCCGGGGTTTGGCGTGGTGGCCCTGCTGACGATCATGCTGGGGATCGGGATGAACACGGCAGTATTCAGCGTGGTGAGCACGGCGCTGGTGAAGCCGCTACCATATCCGGATTCGGGGCGGATTCTCTGGCTGGCGAACGCCAACCGGAGGTTCCATTTCGAAGCATCCACGGCTCCCGATTTCACGGACTGGCGGGCCCAATCGCGGTCGTTCGAGGCAATGGCGGGATACGGATCGATCGACAGCACGGTACAGGACGGAGAGCAATCGGCGAAGCACTCGTTCGTGTATACGACGCCGGAGTTCTGGCGGATTGCGGGCGCACACGCGGTTTTGGGCCGCCTTTTCGGCGAGAGGGACCGGCGCGTGGTGGTACTGACGTGGCGGATGTTCGAGCAGCGCTTCGGCGGCGACGCCCGGGTGTTGGGGCGATCGGTACTGGTGGACGGGCAGGCGGAGACTATCGTCGGTGTGCTGCCGCGGGATTTTCGATTTCTGCCGCCGCCGGGAATGGCGGGTGGAATGAGCGGGGAAGCCGAGGCGTTCGTTCCGAATATTATCAGCCCAGAACTGCAATCACGCGGACGCAACCTGCTGGTCATGTTCGTGGTGGGGAAGCTGAAGCCGGGCGTTTCAGTGGAAGCGGCGCGGGCGGAGATTGCGGGGATTCAGGCGCGGATTGCACGGAACAATCCGGCGATGCGCGATTTCTACACCGTATCCGACTTGCGGGTGATGCCGCTTCAGGAGAAGCTCGTGGGGCAGAGCCGAAAGGCGCTGCTGATCCTGCTGGCAGCCGTGGGGTTCGTGCTACTGATTGCGTGCGCGAATCTGGGCAATTTGCTGCTGGCGCGGGCGACGGCGAGGCAGCGGGAGATCGCGATTCGGGCGTCGATCGGCGCGGGGCGTGGGCGGCTGTTGCGGCAATTTCTGGTGGAGGGGCTGACGCTGGCCCTGCTGGGCGGAGCGGGTGGCGTGGCGATTGCGCGAGCGGCGGATGCACTTCTGGTGCGGCTCAACCCCGCGGCGGTGCCGCGGCTGAACGAAGTGGGAATCGACTGGCGCGTGCTGACGTTCGCATTGGGGATCTCGCTGGCGGCAGGAACGGTTTTCGGACTGGCGCCGGCGTTTTCATTGCCGGCAGGATCGCTGTATGAGGCGCTGAAGGAGGGCGGCCGGGGAGCGTCATCGGGGCGGGCCAGGCTCCGGTTGCGGCGGGCGCTGGTGGCGGGAGAACTGGCCTTGGCATTGGTGCTGCTGACGGGCGCGGGGCTGATGGTGAAGAGCTTCGCGCGAATGTATGCGCACCCGGCGAGCTTTGAGCCCTGGAAGATCGGCATGATGAAGGTGTTTCTTTCAGGGCCGGCTTACCGGCAGGATACGGGGCGGGCGGCCGCGCTGGCGTATATACGAGAAGTTCTGGAACGGGTGAGGCGGGTGCCTGGCGTGGAGGCGGTGGCGATCACAAACCCCTTCGGCAGCGGGGGCGCCCAGGTGGAAGGGCCGCCGCGGTTTCCTCCGGGGCAAGCGCCGCAGGTGTTCTCCCGGGCGGCGTCGGCGGGCTACGGGCGGGTGGTCGGAATTCCGCTGCTGGCGGGACGGTGGATGACAGACGACGAGCGCACGCCGGTTGCCATGGTGAACCAGACGTTTGTGCGGCGGATCTTCGGGAAGGAGAATCCGCTGGGACAGCGGCTGCGAGTCGACGGCGACTCCCCGCCGGCGACGATCGTGGGTGTGGTAGGAGATCTGAAGATGTCGCGGCTGGATGCCGATCCCGATCCCGAAGTTCTGCTGCCTTACAACCAGGTGTACGCGTTCCGGAGACTCGATGTTCTCATCAAGATGGGCGGCGCGCCGGCCGCGTTGCTCCCGGCAGCCCGGCAGGTAGTACAGAGGATCGATCCCTCTCAGCCGCCTTACGGGGTGACGACGCTGGAAGACGCGCTGGCGGACTCGATCGCGCCGCGACGGTTTCAGCTTGCGCTGCTGGGCACGTTTGCCGCGAGCGCGGTGCTGCTGGCGTTGATCGGGATTTACGGAGTTATGGCGTACGCGGTAACTCAGCGGACGCAAGAGATCGGAGTGCGGATGGCGTTGGGCGCGGGACGGGGAGAGATTGCGTGGATGGTAGTGCGGGAAGGGATGGGAGTGGCGCTGGTGGGAATCGCGGCGGGGACGGCAGCCGCGCTGTGGTTAACACGGCTAATGGCCTCCTTGCTATTCGAGGTGCGGCCGAACGATCCCTTGATTTTTGTGCTGGGGGCCGCAGGGCTGGCGCTGACGGCACTGGCGGCGGCGTGGCTTCCGGCGCGGAGAGCGGCGGGCGTGGACCCACTGGAGGCGCTGCGGTACGAGTGAGGCCACAGGGTTGACAGGCTTAATCCCGTCCCGGTTGGCGGCATGCATCCATCAGCCCAGGACTTCGCGCGGGTCGGGCATGCCGCGGCGGGCAAAGCGGATGATGCCGTCGGGGCCCACGCGGTAGACGGTGCGCTTCACGATCAGGCCATTGGCGTGATACAGAGCCGCCACTTTCTGGCCGCGGTCGACCAGCAGAGGAAAGGGGAAATGATTCTTTTCGCGGAAGCGTTGATGGCTCGAGGCGCTTTGCGGGTTAACACCAAAGACGCGCACGCCGCGGGCGCGGGCTTCGCTCCAGTTCTCCCGGAACTGGCAGAGTTGGCGCGTTCAACCGGGCGTGTTATCGCCCGGATAGAAGACGAGCACGACGGATGCGCCGCGCAGGGCGGAGAGCGTCACGGTCCGGCCCGTTTCGTCGGGCAGAGAGAAATCAGGCGCGGCGGAGCCCACTGGAAGCGGATCGGAAAAGAGCCAGGCAAACATGTCTTCTTCCCAGTTTGGATCCTTTCAGTTTGACTCATCGGCCGGCGCGGAGGAAGCGAAATTGCGCATGGCTTCGGCTCCGCGGCGGGTGATTTCGGAGGCGCGCTCGCGCGTATCGGTGCACGCGTAGATGCGGAACTCGTCGGCGTTGCCGGAGGGGCGCAGATGGAGCACGTCGCCGGAGGCGAAGGTCAGACGGAGTCCATCGGTGCGGTCGGCGGAGGATGCAGGTCCGAACAGAGGCTCGAAATCGGCCCCGGTTAGCCGGGCGACGAGACGTAGGCCGAGTGCGCGGGGGAATTCGCGAATCAGCGTGGAATGGGTGTAGCGGGGCGGAAGCTGGGCGAAGAGCGAAGGCAGATCGAGGCGGGCGGCGCGGGCGGCGAAGAGGACGGAGAGAATTGGCAGGACGGCGTCGCGAGTGGGAAGAGCGGAGAGGATACGGCCATCGCGAACAAGGTCGCTGCCGAGGAGGAAGCCGCCGTTGGCCTCCCATCCGCAGACGGCGGTGCAGCCGCGGGTGCGCGCGGCTTCCATGCCGGCGATCACGTAGGGTGAGCCGATGCGGGTTTTCGGTTCGAGGACGGCGCGGAGATTCCCGCGGTCGATGGCGTCATTGCAACTGACGGGCACAACCACGGCGTCCGCGCCGAGAAATTCAGCCGTGACCAAACCAACGATGTCGCCCGGGAAGAAGCGGACAGCACCGTCTTCCAACCCGAGAACCAGCGGGCGGTCGCTATCGCCGTCCATGGAGACGATGGCATCGAGGGGCGCAAAGCAGTCCGCCATTTCCTGGAGGGAGGCGAGGGTGGTGGATTCGATATTTTCGGTATCGATAGGGACGAAGTTTTCGCTGCGGCCGGCGGGAACGACCTCGGCGCCAAAAGATTCGAGGATTTCTCGAAGCAGATCACGGCCTACGGCGGAGTGCTCGTAGAGCAGGATGCGCATGCCGGCGAGTGAGCGGCCGCCGAAGAAATCGGTGTAGCGGCGGGCGTAGAAGGCGCGGGCATCGGGAAGTGGCGCGGAAAGCGCGGAGTGGCGTTTCAATTGGCCGTGCGCGTCGAACTTGGATTGAGCAGCCGGCTCGGCGTAGATGCGCTCGCGCACCGCGGCCACGCGAGCGTTTATAGGCGCTTCATCGCTCTTCATCAACTCCCCGCGTGCGGTATTGAGTTTATAGCCGTTCCAGTCGAAGGGAATATGGCTGCCGGTCACCATGATGCCGGCGCGGCCGAGCGACCATGCGTAGCAGGCCAGTGCGGGCGTAGGCACGGTGCCCAGCGAGACAGGCCACATGCCGGAATCGCGGACGGCCTCTTCCACGGCTTCACGGATGGATGCGCTGCTGGGGCGGAGATCCTGCGCGACATAGAACTCGCTGCCGCGTGCGATCCCGCCCTGATCGGGTGATTGCGAGAGCAGATACTCGATCTCGCCAAAGACGTTCACATAGATTTCGAGTTGAGTCAGTTCACGAACTCTGCCGCGGCGGCCGCTGGTGCCGAAGCGCAAAGGCGAGGGTTGATCGAGTAAGACGGAACGAAGAGTCACATCTTATTCGTACAACACTTGGTCGTGAAAAGCACCGCAGAGGTCTGCACTAGTGTCATTGTCCGATTTATAAGGGGTGACGGTAATGTTCAAATAACAGTTGCACGCGTCACCCAAAGGAATGCTTATGGGCAGGCTTGATGCACTGAATTATCTTCCCAGCACGCGGATCGTAGAGTTTCCGCGACGCTGCGCTATTTACGAGCCGGCGCGTCCGGCTTCGCGGCTATACCTGCTGCTGGCAGGCCGTGTGAAAGTGTTTTGCACGGCTGACAACGGCGCGCAAACCATTCTGCACATCGTCGGTGCGGAGGAGTTTTTCGGAGAAAGCGCACTCGTTCCGAGCGAGGACGGTTTGCGCGAAAGCGCCGTGGTTCTGGACGCGGCACAAGTGATGTGCTGGACACCGGAGGAGATCGAGGAGCGCATCGAGCGGGAGCCGAAGCTCGCGCTCGCACTGAGCGAGTACTTCGGTCGCGGCAACGCGCTGATGCGGGAGCGGCTCACGATCATCGCCAATTACAAGACCGGTCCGCGAGTGGTGCTGGCGCTGATCCAACTGGGCCGCTCGGTGGGCGTACCGACGCCTAGCGGCGCTATGCGGGTTACGGGCTTGACGCACCAGGCGATCGCCGAGTATGTGGGCACCTCGCGCGAAATCGTGACGTCCGAAATGAATCGCCTGCGGCGGCTGGGATATCTGAGTTATTCGCGGCTGTACACGGATATCTTCACCAACGCGCTTTCCGAATGGATCCGGCAGCAGGGTTCCCGCACGCTGCAGGCCGGGGACGCTGCCGTGGGATAGACCTTGCGGCCCATCCCACGTTTTTGGGAGTCGCCATGCGCGCTACCAAGGAGAGGTGGCGGGCCTTCCCGCCACAACTTCAACGTAACGCGGCCGGCCCGGCAGCCGGTGTTCACCGTGATACCAGCGCGAGGGCCGGCGTTGCCGAATGAACCGTCATGGTCCGTGCCATCACCGTGAGCAGGGAATACGGCAGCGGCGGCGGAGCAGTGGCCCGGATTCTTGGTAAGCGGCTGGGTTGGCAGGTGGTGGACAATGCCGTGGTGGCGGACATCGCACGTTCGGCCGATGCGAATCCCAATGTGGTGCGACTGCACGAGGAGTCGGTAGACGCGTGGTTCCACCGCATCATGAAAGCGCTGTGGCGCGGCGGATATATGGGCGCGGTTGCGCGCAGCGACGCCGAGGCCTGTGACGCCGATGCCATCGCCCGGCTGTGGCACCGCGTGATTGAAGAGTCCGGCGCGATCGGGAACTGCGTGACCGTCGGGCGCGGCGGCCAGTGCCTGCTGCAAAGGAATCCGGATGCGTTTCACGCACATATTTATGCGCCGATGCACGATCGTATGGAGCGGTTGAAATCGCGCGAGCCGGCGGGCACCGACCTTGCGGCGGCGGCGCTGGACAGCGACCGGCAGCGCAGCGGCTATATCCGCCATTATTTCGACCAGGACTGGAGAAATCCGCACCTCTACCACCTGATGCTCTGTTCGAGCATCGGGTTAGAGCGCGCGGCCGACACCATACTCTGCGCGGCGGGCCTCACTACCCGGATCCAATGACGCCATCCCCCGAACGGCAGGTCAATCCCTGGATTGTCGCCATCTCGGTCATGCTGGCCACCTTCATGGAAGTGCTGGACACGACAGTGGTCAACGTGTCGTTGCCGCACATCGCGGGCAGCCTTTCGGTGAGTGAGGACGAGGCCACCTGGACTCTCACGTCTTACCTGGTATCTAACGCGATCATCCTCCCCCTAACCGGGTGGCTCGCACAAACCTTCGGACGTAAGCGCCTGCTTATGGCGGCGGTGGCGGGGTTCACCGCGGGGTCGGTTTTGTGCGGCATGTCCGCCAGCATCACGATGCTGATCGTGTTCCGTGTGATACAGGGCGCGGCGGGAGGCGTGCTGCAGCCTGTCTCGCAGGCAGTGATGCTGGAGGGTTTCCCGCCCGAGGACCGCGGCAAGGCAATGGGATTTTGGGGCGTCGGCATTGTCGTGGCGCCGATGCTGGGTCCGGTTCTGGGGGGGTGGATTACCGACAATTACACGTGGCGCTGGATTTTCTACATCAATGTGCCGGTCGGTATCGCGTCGATTCTCATGACGCGCCTGTTCGTTTCCGATCCGCCCTACCTGCGGCGAACTTCAATGGGTGTAGACAAATGGGGAATCGGCCTGCTCGCGCTGGGAATGGCTGCGCTGCAGGTGGTGTTGGACAAAGGCCAGGAAAAGGATTGGTTCGGTTCGCAGATGATCATCGACCTCTCGGTCATCTGTTTTGCCGCGCTCACGCTGTTTGTCATTCAGGAACTGACCACGGAACATCCGGTGGTGAACCTGCGCGTGTTTCGCGACCGCACCTACGCGGCTGGAACCGGGCTGATGACCCTGCTCGGTTTCGTGCTCTACGGCAGCCTGGTGGCGTTGCCCCTCTTCCTCCAAACGCTGCTCGGTTACACGTCGCAGCATACGGGAATCACCATGCTGCCGCGCGGGCTGGGATCGTTCCTGGCCATGCCGCTGGTGGGCATCCTGGTGGGACGATTTGACGCCCGCAAGATGCTGGCAGTGGGCGCCGTGGGTGCGGGCCTCAGCATTGTGATGCTGTCGCACCTCAACCTGGACGCGGGTTACTGGAGCCTGTTTCTGCCACAGTTCTTACAGGGTATTTTCACCGCCATGCTGTTCGTACCGCTTACCACCGTTACCATGGACCCGATCCGGCCCGAGGAGATGGGCAACGCGACCAGCCTGTTCAACCTGATGCGGAATATCGGCGGGAGCGTCGGGATCTCGACGGGGACTACGATTATCGCGCGCGCCAGCCAGACGTTCGTCAACGACCTTGTGCCCAATGTCAACGTGTACAGGTTCACGCAACGTTCGCTGCTGGCCATGCTGCGCGCCTATTTCGTCTCCCGGGGATCGGATGCGGTAACGGCTACTCACCAGGCTTATGCGGCCATCAGCGGCATGGTGGGGCAGCAGGCAGCTTTGCTTGCCTATATCAACGAGTTCAAATTTTTCGGCATCGTTTCCATTGCGATGGCGCCGCTCGTGTTGCTGATGCGCCGGCCGCGCGGGCGGCGTGGACCCGTGGCGATGCATTAACTTTGTTGTCATCTGGAATTGCGGATTCGGAAGTAGGATGAAGTATGACGACTCTGGCGGACGTGAATGCATACCCTCTCGCCGCGGAAGAGCTGCGAACCATGGATGCGTGGTGGCGCGCGGCGAATTATCTGTCGGTCGGACAGATCTACCTGTACGACAATCCGCTGCTGAAGCAGCCCCTGCGGCTGGAGCACATCAAGCCGCGTCTTCTCGGCCACTGGGGCACCACTCCGGGACTGAACTTCCTCTACGTCCATTGCAACCGGGTGATCAAGAAATACGGCCTGGACATGATTTATGTTGCCGGACCGGGGCATGGGGGACCGGGGTTGGTGGCGAATACGTGGCTGGAAGGAACTTACAGCGAACTGTATTCGGCCGTGCCGCAAAATGAAGCTGGCATGAAGCGCCTGTTCAAGCAGTTTTCGTTTCCGGGCGGAATACCGAGCCACGCCGCGCCGGAGACGCCCGGCTCCATCCACGAAGGCGGGGAGCTGGGCTATTCGCTGCTGCACGCGTACGGGGCTGTGTTCGATAACCCGGACCTGTGGGTGTGCTGTGTGATCGGTGACGGCGAGGCCGAGACGGGGCCGCTCGCCACGAGCTGGCACTCCAACAAATTCACCAACCCGGAACGCGACGGCGCGGTGATTCCCATTCTTCATTTGAACGGCTATAAGATCGCCGGGCCGACGGTGCTGGCGCGCATGGAGCACGGCGAGCTGGTGGAGTTGCTGCAGGGCTATGGATACGAGCCGTATTTCGTGGAGGGGGATGATCCTCCGGTAATGCACCGACTGATGGCGGGCACGTTGGACCGCGTAATCGAGCGCATCCGCGAAATTCAGAGCGAAGCGCGCGCGCACGGCTTCCGTGAACGGCGCCCCTGGCCGATGATCGTGCTGCGCAGCCCCAAAGGATGGACCGGGCCGAAGGTGGTGGACGGCGTGCAGATCGAAGGGACTTTCCGCGCGCATCAAGTGCCGTTGACGGACTTCGCGGAGAAACCGGAGCACATCGGCATACTGGAAGCCTGGATGAAGAGCTACCGGCCGGAGGAGCTGTTCGATGGCGAGGGCAAGCCGATGCAGGAGATCACCTCGCTGGCACCGGAGGGCGAGCAGCGGATGAGCGGCAACCCGCACGCCAACGGCGGACTGCTGCTGAAGGACCTTGTGCTGCCTGATTTCCGCGATTACGCCGTAGCCGTTCCGCAGCCCGGCACCGTGACCGCAGAGGCTACTCGGGTGATGGGCCGCTTGCTGCGCGACGTGATGAAGCTCAATGCGCAGTCGCGCAACTTCCGCATCGTCGGCCCTGACGAAACCGCCTCTAACCGCCTGGACGCCGTGTTCCAGGTGACCGGCCGCGTTTCTACCGAGACGATCCTGCCTAACGACGACCACATTTCGCACGACGGTCGCGTCATGGAAGTGCTGAGCGAGCACATGTGCCAGGGCTGGCTGGAAGGCTATCTGCTTACCGGGCGCCACGGCCTCTTCTCCTGTTATGAAGCCTTCATCCACATTGTCGACGCCATGTTCAATCAGCACGCCAAGTGGTTGAAGACGACGCGGGCGATTCCGTGGCGGCGGCCCATCGCGTCGCTGAATTACCTGCTCACCTCGCACGTCTGGCGGCAGGACCACAACGGTTTCAGCCACCAGGACCCCGGCTTTATCGATCAAGTGGTGAACAAGAAGGCGGACGTGGTGCGGGTCTACCTGCCGCCGGACGCCAACACCCTGCTTTCGGTGACCGACCATTGCCTGCGAAGCCGCAATTACGTGAACGTGATCGTGGCCGGCAAGCAGCCGGCGCTGCAATGGCTCGATATGGAGGCGGCGGTGCGGCACTGCACGGCGGGCATCGGGATCTGGGGCTGGGCCAGCAATGATCAAGGCGTGGAGCCGGACGTGGTGATGGCCTGCTGCGGCGACGTCCCCACCCTGGAAACGCTGGCGGCGGTGGATCTGCTGCGGCGGCATTTCCCGGACCTCAAGATCCGCGTGGTGAACGTGGTGGACTTAATGACGCTCCAACCAGCCACGGAGCATCCACACGGCCTGACCGATCGCGAGTTCGATTCCATCTTCACCGCCGACAAACCGGTGGTATTCGCGTTCCACGGCTACCCGTGGCTGATTCACCGCCTCACCTACCGGCGCACCGACCACGACAATTTCCACGTCCGCGGCTACAAGGAAGAGGGCACAACCACCACGCCGTTCGACATGACCGTGCGCAACGATCTCGACCGCTACCACCTGGCCGGCGACGTGGTGGACCGCGTCCGTAAGCTGACCGACGCGAGCGGGCATTTCAAGCAGTGGATCCGCGACCGGCTGATCGAACACAAGCAGTATGTCGAGCAGTACGGCGAAGACATGCCGGAAATCCGCGACTGGAAGTGGCCCGGGAAGTAAGAATTCCGCCAGCCCGTAGCGCAAGCCTCGGGGCCGCCTAAAATGCGGCTATACCGGCTTCTTCGATTGCGGCTAGCGTCTTCTGTGCGGTTGTCTGCCACGAAAACTGTGCCGCGCGGCTGGGGCCGGCGTCGGACAACCGGCGGCGCAGCGCCTCGTCTTCGACAAGCCGCGCCATAGCTGCTGCCATCCCCTCGATGTCATCCGGATTAAATTGCAGCGCGGCATCGGCGGCAATGCCGGCTACCGGCTCGATATTCGAGCAGCCGGTGGGAACGCCGGAAGCCAGCGCCTCCAATACCGGGAGGCCGAAACCCTCGAAACGCGTGGGATATAGGAACGCGAACGCCTGGGCATAGAGAGAATGGAGATCCTCGCGGGGAATCCAACCGGGAAACTCCACCGCATCGGCTAGCCCGAGGCTCTGCCGCAAATCGTGGAGCGGGCCGGTGAAGAAACCGTGCATACCGCACACCACCAGGCGGAACTCGGGATGGGCGTGGCGGAAGAGGGCGAAGGCGCGCAGGAGGCCGTCGAGATTTTTGTGTGGATGGAGGGTCGAGACCGCGAGAAAGAACCGCTGCGGCGGGGCAGGGCTGCGGCGGCGGGCGATTTCGAAGAAGATGGGATCGACGCCGAGGGGCACCGTGCGGACCTTCGCGGCGGGCAGGCGATAAAACCGGCGAAGGTCCGCGGCGGTGGCTTCGGAATCGGCTAGGATCAGGCGCGAGATGCGCGCCGACCAGAAGAGGAAAAAGTTCCAGAACGGCAGGTCGAACCAGCGGAAATATTCGGGATGACGCTTGTGCTGGAGGTCATGGAAGACGGTGACCTGGGGGCAGGCGCAGAAAAGCGGCGCGGTGAAGCCCGGATTGAAGAGGACGTTGAGGCGGAGCCGCGCCAAGGCGAGAGGCAACACGGTCTGTTCCCAGAGAATGCGGGCGGGTCTGGACGCCGCGTGGACGAGTTGGGGAACCAGGCGGAAATTAGCCGCTTTGGGCAGGACGTCCGGGCCGGTTTCGCGATTGGTGAAGACGAAGTATTCGTTGGCGGCGTCGATTTCTGCGAGCGCGCGGAGCAGTGCGCGCAGGTAGATTTCCGTGCCGCCGACGCCGCCGGGAATGAGGTAGAGCGCGTTTACACCGATGCGCATCTACCGGCCGCCGCGATCTAGCAGCGCCTGCGCGCGCATCAATTCGCTGCGCGCATCCGAGAGCGTAGGATCAAGTGCCAGCGCGCGGCGGTAATCCGCCACCGCGGCGGCGAGTTGGTTCTGCTGAAAATAAATTTTGGCGCGGTAATTGTAAGTGGGTGCCCAGCGGGGGTTGATTTGTTCGGCCGCGTTCAGCGCGCCCAGGGCTTGGGCCCAGCGTCGCTGCTTGGCGTAGACCATACCGATTTGGGAATAAACGTGGGCGGTGGGCTGGAGCGCCGCCGCCTGCTGCAGCTTCGCGACGGCTTCGGCGGGACGATTCATGGAATCGTAGGCCAGGGCCCAGTCCACCAGGAGGTCATAATTAGGCTTTTGAAGGCGTGCTGTCTTCTCGAATTCGGTGATGGCGGCGTCATAGCGTTGCGCGTCGTTGTAGGCCATGGCCAACTGGAAATGCGGGCGCGGCTTGGCGGGCGATTTGCGCACGGCATCCTCCCAAAACGCAACCGGGTCGCCGTAAAGCGCGGCACGGGCGTGGGTGGCCCCGGCTAGAGCCAGCGCCACGGCCGCGCAGGACCAGGCGACTGTGCGGGGCGCAATTTTCCAGCGCGCGAGAAGATCTACGACGATGAGCAGGAGGCCGAGGATGGAAAAATAGAGGCGGCGTTCGGCCACCGGGTCCTGGATGGGGAGGATGGAGGAAGTCGGCGCCATCAGCACCAGGTAGACGAAGAAACCATAGGCAGCGAGGGGAAAACGGCGGCGGTAATGCCACGCCAGCCCTATGAGAGCAGCCAGCGCGATAAGCCCGAAGATCGCGCCGTGATCGAGGAGAGTGCGGGAAAAGGGGAAATCGTAATCGGCGGTCAAGCGAACCGGCAGGACGAACACACCGAGATAGACGAAGATGGCGCGGAACTCGGTGAACAGGTACTGATACCAGGCGAGGTCCTTCATGCCGAAACCGGCGCTGCCGGCGTGCAAGAGGAGTTTGCGGAATAAGACGGCGGCGGCAGCGGCGGCCACTGCCATGAGCACGTAGATGCGCCAGTTGGCGCGGATTCCTTTCGCCGAAAAGTTGGGGTCAGCAGCAAACCCGCTTTTGGTTTGCTGGGGTGGGAAGCCGGGGTTCCACCAGTAATCGGTGAGGAGCAGCAGCGCGGGAAGAGCGACCGTCTGTTCCTTGGAGAGCATGGCCAGGCCAAACAGCATCAGCACCGCGGCTGTCCTGGCCCAGGTGATGCCGGCGCCTTCGCGGTAGACGAAGACCGTGAAAGCGGCGAAGGCGAACATCACGCTTAGGGCTTCCGAGCGCCCGGCCAGATACGCGACCGCTTCGGTCTGCGCCGGATGGAGAAGGAACAGTGCCGCGGCAAATCCCGCAAGCCAATCGAGTCGCGGCGGCGCAATGCCGGACCACTCGAGCACGCGCCGCACGATGAGGAAGACGAAACCGGCGGTGACCAGGTGGATAAGGAGTCCGAATACGTGATACGAAAACGTGTCGGAACCCGAAACCGCCAGGTTCAGCCAATAGGAGAACATGAGCACGGGCCGGACGCCATGCACCCACGCCGAGAGGGGCTCTCGCGCCATGCCCGAGCTGGCAAAGGGCAGGTAGACGTCGTCGAACAGCAGCGGTCCGTGCAGCGCCGGGGCATAAGCCCACCACGCCAGGAGCAGAACCGCGGCGGCGGAAAACAGAAGCCAGGGAGCGGAAGGTGACGGGCGGAGCTTGCGGGCCTCGGCCGCGGCGCCCTCCCGCACCCGGCCCTGAACGCTGCCTGCAACCCCGGCCGCCGGACCGCGAGCCGCGATTCCCCGCTTTTTAGCCATCGTTCCTCATGCTTTGAATGTGATATTCCAAGATCGCCACGCGCTGGGCCAGCGCGATGTTGTCGTCGCGGAGGTGGGAAATGATTACGGAGAAGCGGAAGAACATGACCAGGAACACGCTGCCCGCGATGAGGAATAATGTCAGGGGTGTATCCGGAATGCCCCAGCGGCGCGTGAGAAACTCAAGTGCCGGGCGGGCTCGGGAGAGCACCAACATACCGGCGGCCGCGAGAAGCCAGCTTACCGAGTATTCCACGCGGATGTGCGCCCGGCGCACCGAAAACAGCACCAGCAGCAGCAAAAGCACGCTCAAGACGGTAGTGACATTCAAGAGGCTTTGCATTATCTCTCCCGCGAACCTTTCGGCTGCGCCACGGCCGCTGTTTTCTGTGGGAAGTGGCCGCGCCGCCGATGATCGAATTTCAGCACGTTGACGAAAACACCAAGCAGCACGTGCGCGATGTAATAAAGCGATTTGGCGGCCGTGATGGAAGACCGGCCGGTGACCCGCGGCCGCATCTTGCAGGGCACTTCCTCGAAGCGGAACCGGCGGCGCTGCAGCACGACGAGCGCTTCAATTTCGGGATAGTCCAGAGGAAAGCTGCGGCTGAAGACGTCCAGCGCGGCGCGGTTCACGCCGACGAAACCAGACGTGGGGTCGTGCACCGGGCGGCCCAGAATGGGCCGCAGCACCATCCGGAAGAACCGCACACCCAGCCCGCGCAGGCCGCGCTCCTGCATGCCGGTACCGTTGAGATAGCGCGAACCGATGACCATTTCGCAGCCGGAGGTTTTGAGGCGCTCGAAGATGCGCTCAACGTCGCGGGCGTCGTGCTGGCCGTCGCCATCGATCCGGATCACGTATTTGAAGCCGAGCTCGTAGGCCAGCTTGTAGCCGGCCTGCACGCAGCCACCGAGGCCCAGGTGGTGCGGCAGGGGCAGGATTTCGGCGCCGGCCTCGCGGGCGATGGCAACCGTCCGATCCGACGAGCAGTCGTCGATGACCAGCACGGGCGTTTGCGGCATGTAGCGCCGGAGAGATTGCACTACCCCCGCGATAGCGCCTTCTTCATTCCAAGCCGGCACGATGAGCAGAAGCGATTCGGGGCCCCTGGCGCGTATCACAGCGCGGCAACCCTCCTGGCGCTGATGGAGTGCGTGCGGAGCAGGTGGCGGAAGACGGCGGGCGTGATGCGCGCGAGCGCCCGGATTTCACGCCGCTGACGGCGCAGGCGGCGTGCGTGCCACAGCAGAGCCAGGTGGGCGCGCAGCACGTAGAAAGCCATTTTCGGTCCGGCGTTACCCGCGGCGCGGAAGCGCGCGGCGCTGCCGCGGCCTTCGAGCAGATAGCGGACATGCCAGAGGTAGCGGGCCAGCGAAACCAGCGGCGCGGCCGCCGCCATGCGCGCGGGGAAATTCTTGGCCACCACGAACAGCCGGTTGCGCTCCACATAATAGGCCTTGAGCGGCGAGGCTGCTCCGGCCGAATGCGAATAGTGGTGCTCCACCACGGCTTCCGGCACGTACAGGCACTTCCATCCGGCCCATCGGGCACGGAGGCCGAGATCCGTGTCCTCGCAATAGAGAAAAAAGTCGGCGTCGAAGCCGCCCAGTTCTTCCAGCATGGCGCGGCGGTAGAGCGCCGCCGATCCGCTGGGCAGCAGCACCTCTTCCATCACCGGGAAATCTTCCGGCGGGCGGCCTTGGCCGCGTTGTTTGCTGGTGCCATCGGCAGCCACGAGCATGCCCGCCGAATCCAGGCTGTGCTCGCCGAAGAGGCGCACCTGGGAGGCGCACATACCGACGTCGGGGCGGCGCTCGATGGCGGCCACCAGCGTCTCCAGCCAGCGAGGATGCGCCACCGCATCGTCGTTGAGCGTGGCCAGGTAGCGTGCCGACGATGCATGGAAGCCTTGGTTGACGGCGCCCCCGAAGCCGGCGTTGCTGCCGTTTTCGATGATCCGCGCGCCTGGCGCGGTGCCGTTGGCCTGAGCCAATCCCCGCCCGCTGTTGTCGATGACGATCACTTCAAAATCCCGCCGCGTCTGCCGCCCGAGGGATTCCACGCATTCTCGCAGCCTCGAATCCGCAGCCAAGGTGGGGATTACCACCGATACGAGGAAATCAGGCAAACCTAGATTCTAACAGCGGGCATAAACGACCCGCGGCCGCCGGCCGGGCCGGAACCTTTTTCCTATGCCGGTGTCTAACCCCGCATGCTGTCATCGGCCGAAAACACTTTTTCCGATTTTCGCCATGCGCTTCGCGGGATGCGGCGCAACCCGGCGTACACGGTGGCCGCGATCCTCGCGGCAGCCATCGGCATTGGCGCTTCGGCCGCCGTTTTCAGCGCGGTGGACCGCGTGCTCTTCCGGCCGCTTCCCTATCCGGACGAGGCGCGGCTGGTTTCGGTAGGGATGCTCGCGCCGCTCGATACCACCGAGTTTTTTCTGGCCGATGCATATATCGATCTGCGGCATCATCCCGGGCCGTTCGCGGAGGTCTCGGCGTTTCAGGCGGGCGCGAGCGCGTGCGACCTCACCGAGGCCAGCCCGCTGCGCCTGAATTGCATGCGGGTGGAGAAGAATTTCCTCGAGACCCTGGGCGTCCGGCCGATTGTGGGCCGGTCGTTTACGCGAGAGGAAGACCTGCCGAACGGGCCGCACGTGGCGCTGATTTCGTACGGCCTTTGGCGGGCGCGCTTTGGTGGTGATCCGCGCGTGGCCGGACGCACGCTATCGCTGGACGGAGTTTCCACGGTGGTGGTGGGAGTGCTTCCGGCGAATTTCCTGATGCCGACGCTGACTCATGCGGACATTCTGTCACCGCTCAATTTGGATGAATCGCGGGAACACTCCGGCCGCGCGTTCCGTGCGTTCGCGCGGCTCAAGCCAGGCATCAGTATCGAAGCGGCGCGGGCGGAACTGGCGCCTTATTTTGCGCGCGCTCTGGCCACGGTTCCGCCGCAGTTCCGCAAGGAGATCGGTTTCCGCGTCCGACCGGTGCGCGACCGGCAATTAGGTGGCGCCCGGATGGCATCCCTGACGCTGTTCGGGGCGGTGCTTTCCGTGCTGCTGATCGCCTGCGCCAACCTTGCCAACCTGCTGCTGGCGCGCGGCGCCGGGCGGCAGCGGGAAATGGCCGTCCGGTTAGCGCTGGGAGCATCCCGTTTCCGGCTGGCGCGGCTGGTGCTGGCGGAAAGTCTGTTGTTGACGCTGGCCGGCGCCCTGGCCGGATGCATGTTTGCGTTCGTTCTCCTTCGTCTGTTTCAGACGCTCGGGCCGGGCGCCCTGCCCCGGCTGGAAGAAGCGGCGATCGACTGGCGCGTGCTGGCGTTCGCGGCGGCCGCGGCGATCGTTTCCGGGCTGGCGGCAGGACTGGCGGCCACCGCGCCGGGCCAACTCGGCCGCCAACCGCTGGCCGGTTCCCGCACCACTACACCGGCGCGCGGCAGGCTGCGGAGCACCCTGGTGGCGGCGCAAATCGCGGTTTCGCTGGTTCTCTTGGCGGGCGCTGCCCTATTGCTGCGCAGCTTGTGGAACCTGGAACGGATCCCGCTCGGCATGGATGGCGGGCACGTGATTACAGCTTCCTTTTCCCTTGGCCGCCAGAACTATGGCGCGTCCGAGCGGCAGCTTGCCTTCTTTAACGAGTTGGAGACGCGTCTGGCCGCGCTGGCGGGCGCACAGGGCGTGGCGATAACCGATTCCCTGCCCCCGACCGGTGGAACGCGCAGCCGGCCGCTTTCGAGCGTCGCCGTGGAGGGTCGTCCGCCCCGGCCGCAGGGCACGGGCGGCATGGTGACGTGGCGCTACGTCACACCTGGCTATTTCGCTGCCCTCGGCATCCCCATTCGGCGCGGCCGCGGCTTCACGGCGGAGGACCGCGCTCCCGGCGCGTACAGCATTGTGCTGAGCCAGAAGCTCTCCCGGATGCTCTTCCCGAACGAAGATCCGCTGGGCCGGCAGGTCCTGCGCGACACGGCCGGCGACTGGTTCACCGTGATTGGCGTGGCCGCCGACGTGCGCAACCGCGGACCGGCCGCATCGTCCGAACCCGAATATTACGTCGTGCGCAAGCCCATGGCCGATGCGACCTGGAACAATCAGGAGCCGCCGATGGGGTGGCGCTCCGCATACGCGCTGGTGCGGACGCCGATCGATCCGCGGTTTGCCGCCGCAGATGTGCGTCGGCTGCTGGCGTCTATCGATCCGGCGCTGCCGGTCCAGATGGACACCATGAGCGCACGCATCGGAAGCGTGACGGAACGCCCGCGATTCGATGCGCTGCTGCTTGGCGCATTCGCCGCGGTCGGCGTACTTCTCGCGGCAATCGGTCTCTTCGGCGTGATGAGTTTCCTGATCGCACAGAGCCGGCGCGAGATCGGAGTGCGGATGGCGCTGGGCGCGACGCCCGGCCGCGTGTTGCGGCACACGCTGCGATTGGCCCTGCGCTGGGTCGCCATCGGAGTCGCGGCCGGATTACCGGGCGCTCTCGCGACCTCCCACTGGCTGCAATCCCTACTTTTCCAGGTGCCGCCGGGCGACCCGGTAGTGTTCGCGGCGCCCGCGCTGCTGCTGGGCCTGGTGGCTCTTTTGGCGGCGGCGGGACCGGCGTGGCGCGCCTCACGCCTCGATCCGGCAACCACGCTGCGCGAAGAGTAACCGCGCGGGTCGATGCCGCTCCGTCGGGGTGTATTCCCAACGCCGAGCCGCGACGGTCAGGGAGCGGTTGGTCGGTAACGAAATCGCCGGAATAGCACGCTAGCGTCCGCCTGCGCCCAGGTTCTCGTACCACTTCAGGCTGGCGCCACCAATGCAGACAACGTCCGGAAGCCGGTCGCCGTTCAGATCGAGCACAGCGCACGACGAGGCCGCGATGCCACCGTCATCCAAGGCTGAGCGTGTCCATTTGCCGCCGGCATCCGCAGTATAGATGTAGACGCTGCGAGGCTTACCGCGATCCCCGGCGATCACTTCATCGGCTCCGTCGCCATTGAGATCGGCGGCGGCGATTGTGTGGCCTTCGCCTACGGAGGCGTCGATCACCTCGCGTCGCCACATGCCCCGGCGCTCGCGATAAATCGCGACCTGATTGCCGTGCCACGGCTCGATGGCGGCAAGAAACCGCTCGCGGCCCAGGCGGCCGAGCGCGAGATCGCTTGATCCCGACTTGGGCCACGGCGACGGATCGCCGGCGGCGATACGTGTACGAGACCAACGCCCCTCCACGCCGAGCTTGAAGAGGTGAATGCCCTCGAAGCTGGCAGTGAGGATTTCGTCGTGGCCGTCGCCGTCCCAATCCGTGATCAGGATGCCGTGCACGACGCCGCGATTCTCCTGACTGATCAGCTGCCGCTTCCACTCGCCGGGACGGTAATAGACGAGCGGTGTCTGCCCGCGGTAATCGGGCGGCTCGGCGTCAGCGGCAGTTAAGGGTGCGTTCACGACCACGGCCGCGCCGCCATCGATCCGCGCCAGACGGAGGCGGTGCGAGGCGGGCAGGCGATCGATTTCTTGGATGGTCCACGGGTGCCGCGGGTCGCCGTTGTGCTGCAATACCGAGACGGCGCCCGCGCTATCCTTCGCGCGGCTGGAGAACTCGCTGGCCAGGACGATTTCCGGGATGGCGTCGCCTGGGGTGGGCACCACGACACAGTTGATGGTGCGGCTCAATCCGCCTGCGAGCACGTGCCGTTCCCAGGTTGGGTTTTCGTACCAGGCCAGCTCGGGCATGCCGCTGGCGAGCGCGATGAGGTCGGGCTTACCGTCCCCGTTCAGGTCAGCCGACACCACCTGGTAGCCGCCACGCAAGTCGTTGGCAATCGTATGCCCTGCGAAGCGGGCGGGAGGGGCCGCGGCGAGCGGCAGCGCCGCCAGCAACGCCAGTGTACGCGTCACGCTCCACAGTATAGCTTCTGGCTGGCGCAGTGCTCCTAGCGCCGCAGCCGGATGGCGCTCTCCACGCCGCCCTGGAAGTATACGAACAACAGCAGGCCGATGAAGAAGAACAGCACAAGCACCACGACCCCGATCGTGTACGACTTTGGAAAATAAACAGACATACCGCCGCCCGCGCCTGCCCCCCTATTACAGCAGAACCCCCGCACTATCGCCGTAAACTCGCACACACGCGCCGATGAGTGCTGCCACACCGAGAGCTTCCAGTCATGGTGTAACAGCTCACGCTTCTAATGACCGGCGTATAAGTACTCTATGCGATCATAGATCGTACCAGTTGAGTCAAGATGCCTGAGCCGTTTCACCCGCTCGCAAATACTATCTTCAAATTAGTGTTATTAGGAGCGGGGGCTGGGCTGGTAGCTGTACTGTGGATCGCATACTTAGTCGCAAGATCGCCATGGGAGATGTTGCAGCAGGTTCCACGGGAGCAGCCCGTTGCGTTCAGCCACAAACACCATGTTGGAGGTCTGGGACTGGACTGCCGGTATTGCCATGTGTCGGTCGAAGTTTCCTCTTTCGCTGATATTCCCCCGACTGCGATCTGCATGAACTGTCATTCCCAAATGTGGGCCGTGGCGCCTGAGGTCGAGCCGGTACGCGCCAGCTATCGTACGGGCCGCTCCATCCAATGGACGAAAGTCTACGAGCTGCCGGAGTATGTGTATTTCGATCACAGCATTCACATACATAAAGGTGTCGGTTGTACCACCTGCCATGGGCAGGTAGATGATATGCCGCTCACGTGGCAGTCTCCGCGGCTGACTATGTCATGGTGCCTTGACTGTCATCGCCATCCGGACCGGTATGTCCGGCCACGTTCCGAAGTCTTCAGCGTGACTTATAAGACCCCGCCGGACCAGAGTACTCTGGGGAAGCAGTTAGTCCGGGAATACCAGATTCGCAGCCTGACCAGTTGCTCGACATGCCACCGTTGATCACAGGCAGTTCTCCCCTCGTCCGGATCGGCGAGGAGGACCAGCTTCCCGACCAGGCCACCCGGCGGCGCTTTTTCGAACTGATGGGCGCATCGACGGCGCTGATCACGGGCGCAGGCTGCACCCGGCCTCCCACCGAATTCCTCATGCCGTACGTCCAGCCTCCCGAGAAGACCCTCCCTGGCGTTCCGAAATATTACGCAACTGCGGCCGTCGTGAACGGGCTGGCGCAGGGTGTGATCGCGGAGACTCACCTGGGCCGCCCCACCAAGATCGAAGGCAATCCCCGCCATCCCGCCAGCCTTGGCGCAACCGGCGTGTTGTCCCAGGCCTCGGTTCTCGACCTTTATGATCCCGATCGCTCCAAAGTGGTGATCTACCGCGAACAGGCCAGCTCCTGGGATGCGTTCATTTCCGCCTTCCAGCAGCTCCTGGCGCCTGTTCGCGCCACCCACGGGCGCGGCCTTCGGCTCCTCACCGAGACCGTGATTTCGCCGTCGACCGGCGCACAGATTGCGGACGTGCTGGCGGCACTGCCGGAGGCCCGCTGGCACCAGTACGATCCCGCCGGCCCGCATTCGGCACGCGCCGGCTCGCTCGCCGCGTTTGGCCGGTATCTGAACACGTACTACCGCCTGGATCGCGCTCGCGTGATTCTGTCGCTGGACTCTGATTTCCTGGCCTGCGGCCCCGCCTCGACGCGTTACGCTCACGACTTCGCACTCCGCCGGCGCGTGCGCGGCTCCAACACAGCCATGAACCGCCTTTATGCGGTGGAGAGCCATATGACCGCCACGGGCGGCAAGGCCGACCATCGCGCCGCGTTGCGCTATTCGGAGTTCCCGCAATTCGCCGCCGACCTCGCCGCGGCGCTTGGTGCGGGGGGCGCCGCGCCGGCCGGATCGAAATACGCAGCTTGGGTCGGCCCGCTGGCGCGTGACCTCGACGCGCATCGGGGAGCATCTGCCATCATTCCGGGCGAGCACCAGAGCCCTTCGGTGCACGCGCTTTGCCACGCTCTGAACACTTCGCTTGGCAACGCGGGGAGCACGGTGGCCTACACGGAGCCGCTCGAAGTGCGTTCCGAAGACCAGATCGCTTCGCTTCGTGAACTGGTCTCCGACATGGAATCCGGGGCGGTGAGCCTGCTGCTGATTCTGGGCGGCAACCCGGTCTACAACGCACCCGCCGACCTCGATTTCGCCGGCGCGCTGCGCCGCGTGCCAATGTCGATCAAGTTGGGCCTGCACGCGGACGAAACTTCGCGGCTGACGCACTGGCACCTTCCCGAAACTCATTTCTACGAGGACTGGGGCGATGCCCGCGCTTACGACGGCACCGTCACGATTCTGCAGCCGCTCATTCTGCCGCTGTACGAATCGCATTCTCCAGTGGAAGTCCTGGACCTGCTCTTGCGTGCTCCGAATCGTACAAGTCGCGAGATTCTGCGGGCGTACTGGCGCGGCCACGCCGCTTCGGGCGGTGGCGCTGCTCCGGAGAATGACGGCGAGTTCGAGAGCTGGTGGCGGAAGTCCGTGGGGGATGGGCTCATCGCAGGCTCGGCACTGCCGGAAGTAACGCCGGCGCAGGCAAAGGCGCCGGAGGTCCCGCACACTGACAGCACAGTACGTTCGGGCCTGGAGCTCGTGTTCCGCCCCGACCCATATATCTATGACGGCCGTTACGCCAACAACGCCTGGCTGCAGGAGTTGCCGAAGCCCATCAGCAAACTGACCTGGGACAATGCCGTCCACATGAACCCGCGGACCGCTGCGCGGCTGCATCTGGAAAACCAGCAGGTCGTGGAATTGAAATACGGTGGCCGCTCGGTGCGCGGTCCGGTCTGGATTTCGCCCGGCGATGCGGACGATACGATCACGGTGAGCCTGGGGTACGGGCGCACCGACGCCGGCGTGATTGGAAACGGCGCCGGATTCGACGTCTACTGTGTTCGGGCGTCAGACGCCTTATGGTGCGTGGCAGGCGTGGAAATCGCTACCGCCGGTGCTTCGCACCGGCTTGCCGCCACGCAGACCGAAAAGTCGATGCACGACCGGCCGCTGGTCATCTCCAAGCCGGTCGCCTTGTATGAGAGCGATCCGGATTTTGTGAGTCGCATCCGGCCGGAGCCGCTGCTGGATGAGACGTTATACCCTCAGTGGACTTACACCGGCTATAACTGGGGCATGGCGATCGATCTTACTGCGTGCGTGAACTGTAACGCCTGCGTCATCGCCTGCCAGGCCGAGAATAACATCCCGGTGGTCGGTAAAGCCGAAGTGCTCTCCCACCGCGACATGCATTGGCTGCGGGTGGACGTGTACTACACGGGCAACCCGGATAACCCGTCTGCTCTTTATGCGCCGATCCCATGCATGCACTGCGAACAGGCGCCGTGCGAAGAGGTCTGCCCGGTGCAGGCGACAGTTCACAGCTCCGACGGCCTCAACGACATGATTTATAACCGCTGCGTCGGAACCCGTTACTGCTCCAATAACTGTCCCTATAAAGTGCGGAGGTTCAATTGGAAGCTTTACGCCGACTGGTACACCGAGCAACTCAAGATGCAAAAGAATCCGGATGTGACCGTGCGCAGCCGGGGCGTAATGGAAAAATGCACCTACTGTGTGCAGCGGATTCGCGAGGCTGAGATTCACTCCCAGGATGAAGACCGCTACATCCGCGACGGCGAAATTCAGACCGCGTGCCAGCAGGCGTGCCCTACCCAGGCGATCAGATTCGGCGACATGAACAATTCCGCCAACCAGGTGGCGCGGCTCAAGCGGGAAAAGCTGAACTACTCGATGCTGGCGGAACTGAATACGCGCCCGCACACAACTTACCTGGCCGAATTGCGCAATCCGAATCCTGCCTTGTTGGAGCACTCATGAGAGTGGACGAAAGACAGCGCGAGACGGCCCGGCCGCTGCGGGCAGGCGAGGAAGGGCAAGCGGCTGTCGTCGCTCCTGGCGTCACTTTCAAGAACCTGACCGGGCAAATCACCGCTATTCCCCTGCAGCCGCACGTGCCGGCGTTCTGGATCGCCTGCTTCGGCGCGGCCACCGTCGCCCTGTGCGTGATGGCAGCGGCGATCGCCATTCTTCTCGACGTCGGCGTCGGCACGATGGGGAACAACATCCCGGTGGCATGGGCGTTCCCGATCGCCAATTATGTCTGGTGGATCGAGATTGCGGTCGGCGGATCTCTGCTTTCGTCCATCCTGCACCTTTTCAACCAGAGTTGGCGTAACTCTATTAATCGTCTGGCGGAAGGTGTCACGCTTTCGGGAATCGCCTGCGCCGGACTGTTTCCGCTGCTTCACCTGGGGCGCGTTTGGATTTTCTATTGGACGCTTCCTTATCCCAATACCTTGACGATTCAGCCGCAGTTTCGCAGTCCGCTAGTCTGGGACGTCTTCGGGATTTTCACCTACGCCCTGGCTTCGATTCTCTTCTGGTATCTGGACATGATTCCCGACCTCGCTTCCATGCGGGACCGCGCCACGGCGCGCCTGCCGTACCTGGTTTACGGCATCCTTGCACTGGGCTGGCGAGGCGCTTCGCGCCATTGGCGGATTCATGAAAAAGCCGGCATCCTGCTGGCCGGCCTTCTCACGCCACTGGTGTTCACGGTGCACACCGTCGTCAGCTTCGATTTCGCCATCGCACTGGTGCCCGGATGGCATTCCACCATCTTCCCCCCTTATTTCGTCGATGGCGCGATTCTGGCCGGCATCAGCATGGTGACGATGATGGCGATCGCGCTCCGCGCCAAGTTCGATTTAAAGAACATTATTACTGAGCGTCACCTCAATAACCTGGCTAAGGTGATGCTGACCACTTCCGTGATTCTCTGCTACATCTACGTCTTCGAACCATTCACTTCCTGGTACAGCGGAGATCCTTATGAAATGTATACGGTCCACAATCGCGCCGCGGGGCCGTTTGCCTGGACCTACTGGGCCTTCGTTCTCCTGGGGCTCGGCGGACCGCAACTGCTGTGGTGGAGCAGGAACCGTACGAACCCGAAGCGCCTGTTCCTGATCGCGTTCCTGGTGGTAGTCGGAATGTGGGAAGAGCGCTACATGCTGATGGTGACCAGCCTGGGGCGGGACTTCATGCCATCGGCCTGGGCGAATTACGCGGCCACGGCGGAGGACAATGCCTTGCTCTATGGCTCTATCGGCCTTTTCCTGACGGTGTTCTTTTTCCTCTGGCGGACTCTCCCCATGATCTCCATTTATGAAGTCCGGCAGTTGCTGCCGCTTTCAAAGCCCGGCGGAGGAACCGTGAAATGACCCAGCCGAAACCCTACGGAATGGTCGCTGAATTCGAAGACGCCGACAGTTTGTTGGCCGCTGCCAGGGCCGCGCGGGCGTCCGGGTATCGGCGGGTTGAGGCCTATTCGCCGTATCCCATCCGGGAACTGGATGAAGTGATTCCGTCGTGGGATCTGCTCTCGCCGATGGTGTTCGCCTCCGGCGTTGCGGGCGGGTTTATCGGCTTTTACATGCAGTATTTCATCGCCGCTATTGTCTACCCGACGAACACCCGTGGAATGCCTCTGAACAGTTGGCCGGCGTTTACCGTGATCACATTCGAGATGGTGGTGCTGTTCTCGGTGTGCGCCGTGTTTTTCGCTGCGCTGCTGTTCGAGGGCCTGCCGCAACTTTATCACCCTCTCTTCCGCATACCGACGTTCAAGCGCGTCTCCGACGACGGGTTCTTCCTCTGCATCGAGGCCCGGGACGGCCGGTTCGAACCGGCCCAAGCGGCGCGGTTCCTGCAGTCGCTCGATCCCCTCAAGGTCTGGGAGGTGGACAGTGAGTAAGTGGCTGTTGGTCGCGGTCCTCGCGGTAAGCTGCGCGGCCTGCCGCCAGGACATGCAGACACAACCGAAGTATGTGCCTCTCGACCGGAGCTGGTTTTACTCCGACGGGCGGGCGGCTCGTCCGATTCCTGCGGGCACGATTTCCGTGGATGAGGCCTCAGGCGACACGCCTGCCGCGACCGGGCTCGATGCGGGCGGAGCCTTTCTCACCACCCTCCCGGTTTCCATTACGGAGGGGCTGCTGGAACGCGGGCGGGAGCGCTTCGACATTTATTGCAGCCCGTGTCACGGCCGCACGGGCGATGGGCACGGCATGATCGCACGGCGCGGCTTCCAGCAGCCCGCCGACCTGAACGGACCGCGGGTGCGCAACGCCCCGCCGGGATACCTCTACGCCGTGATCGCTCACGGTTACGGAGCGATGGCGGATTACTCGTACCAGATCCAGAGCGTAAACGACCGCTGGGCCATTGTCGCCTACATCCGTGCGCTCGAATTCAGCCGCGCGGTGTCGCTTTCCGAGCTTACGCCTTCCGAGCGGTCGCAATTGGGGGCCCGGCCATGAGTCCATCTCTGCATTCGACCTTCGACCTGGAACAGGACTTGGGCCGCTACCGGTTGCCGCTTTTGAGCGGGGGCGTGCTACTGCTCGCGCTCGCCGTGGTCGGCGCGTTCTTCAGTCCGAATGACTTTTTCCGCTCCTATCTCATCGGTTACGTATACTGCCTTGGTCTGGCTCTGGGCTCCATGGCGTTTCTGATGATTCAGTATCTGACCGGCGGGGCCTGGGGCGTGGTCGCGCGCCGGGCATTCGAAGCCGCTACACGTACCCTGCCGGTAGTGGCAGTGCTGTTCGTTCCGATCGGCTTCGGCCTGCATTACCTGTATGATTGGTCACGGCCGGAGATCGTCCGCCAGAGCCAGACGCTGAGTCATCGAGCCGGTTACATGAATCCGGCCTTCTTTTTGTTCCGTGCGGCTGTTTACCTGATCGTCTGGATGGTGCTGGCACACTTTCTCAACCGGTGGTCAGCGGAGCAGGACGATGGCCGCGGCCGCGTTTCGCGCCGGCTGGCAAGACTGAGCGCCGGAGGCCTCATCCTTTATCTCTTCACCGTTTCGTTTGCGGCAGTTGATTGGACGGAATCGCTCGAGCCGCGGTGGGCCTCTACCATTTGGGGCTTTCTCTTCATAGCTGCCGAGGGCCTGACAGCAATCGCCTTTACCATTCTGGTGCTGACGTTTCTTGCCCGGCACGAGCCGATGTCTCGCCTGCTGAAGCCAGACCACTTTCACGATCTCGGTAAGATCCTCTTCGGTAATCTCATGCTGTGGGCGTACTTCGCATTCTGCCAGTACCTCATCGTGTGGTCGGAAAACATCCCGGATGAAATCTCGTATTATCTGCCCCGGACGCGCACTTCATGGGGCTGGTTCGGCGTCGCTTTGATCGTCATGCAGTTTCTCATCCCCTTGCTCCTGTTGCTCAGCCGCCCGCTAAAGCGGAACGCATACTTATTGAGCGGGGTCGCCCTGATCATCCTGGCGATGCGTTATATGGATGTGATCTGGATCGTGGTACCGGGTTATTACCGGCAGGGTTTTCGCATCCAGTGGATGAACGTGGTGACACCGCTGGGGCTGGTGGGCATCTGGTTGTGGGCGTTTCTGCGCGAACTGCCGAAGCGCCCGCTGCTGCCCGTGAATGCTCCCGAATTGGAGGAAGCGCTTGCCCACGAGTCTCACTAAACCAGCAGCGGCGACAGGCAGACATGGAATCCCCGGCATTCGGTGGTTGTTGTATCTGGCCGGTCTGACCGGCCTCGTGCGAACGGCCGGGGAATTCATCGGTGAGGCCGGCGCGCCCGCCGAAGATATCGATCCGGCGATTCGCACTGAGCCCGCCGATCTGAATCCGAAGGCCGTGGTGTGGACGGCGATATGCCTGCTACTCGGATTATGGGCGATCGTCGTCGCGGTGTATCCGCTCTTCCGCTATCTCCAGTATGAGCGCACCGGCGGGTTACAGCCCTCTAAGGTGCTGGTGAGTGTTCCTCCCCTGCCGCCGCAACCGAGGCTGCAGGAGAACGCCAAACGGGACCTGCAGGACCTGAGGGCCGCGGAGAACACAGCTCTGAACAGCTACCAATGGGTGGACCGCGGCAGGGGAATCGTGTCGATTCCCATCGGCCGCGCCATCCAAATCGTGGCACAGCGCGGCGTGCCGCCAAGCCAACCCGGCGGCGCCCGATACTACAACCCCCAATCCGGAAGCCGCCAGACCGGCTTCGAAGGAAAAGTGGAGCCCGAGCCAAGATGAAAGCGACGTTAGCTGCCTGTCTGTTCTCCGCCCTCTCCGCCGCGCCTCTGGCGGCTGCCCCGGACGCCGGACGCCCTGTCCTGCCCGCATATTTGCAGGGCATTGGCATCGACCAGAGGCTGAACGCGCAGACGCCTCTCGGTGCCGAATTCCGCGACGAAACCGGTCGCACCGTCCGCCTCGGCGACCTGCTCGGCCGTCGGCCGGCAATTTTGGCGCTCGTCTATTACCGCTGCACGATGCTTTGCGATCAGATTCTGAACGGCATCGTCCGCGGCCTGCGCCCTCTGTCGCTTCAACCCGGGCGCGATTTCGACGTGATCGCAATCAGCATCAATCCGGCGGAAGACCCTCCACTCGCTGCAGCAAAGCGGCAGAATTACGTTCGGTTATATTCGAAAACTGCCTCGACCGCCGGCTGGCACTTTCTGACCGGGAGCGAGCCGAATATTCGCGCAGTCGCGGATGCCGTCGGTTACCACTATCGCTATGAACCGAAGACCGGCATCTTTCTCCATTTAGCGGGAATTATGGTATTAACGCCGGAAGGTAAGGCGGCGCGCTACCTATATGGCGTAGAATATGAACCCAAGGATCTCAAGCTAAGCCTCGTCGAAGCTTCCCATGATCGTATCGGGTCTCTGACCGATCAGATTCTGCTCTTCTGTTGTCCATACGATCCGGTTACCGGCAAATACACCGCGAGCATTCTGAACCTGATGCGCGTCACCGCGGGCGCATTCCTTGTCCTGCTCATCGCTGTTCTGGCCGTGTGGTGGCGGCGGGACCTTCGCTTCCACCGCCGGGCGCCCGTCCGGGAGCAGAGTACATGAACAGTCTCGACCTTCTGCCACCAACTGCTTCGACTTATGCGAACCAGTTGAACGATTTCTTCTGGGTGATGGTGGCGGTTTGTGCAGTGGTCGCAACGGCCATCGCGATCTTCCTGATTTACTGCGCCGTTCGTTATCACCGCAAGGATCCCGACGAGTTGCCCGAGCAGATCCGCGGCGACAACAAGCTGGAAATTACCTGGACCGTGGTGCCGGCCATTATCTTCATGGGCATGTTCGGTTGGGGCGCCAAGACCTATTTCGACGTCGAACAGCCCCCCGTGAACTCGATGAATATCTACGTCGTGGCCGAGCAGTGGATGTGGAAGATTCAGCACCCGGACGGTATTCGTGAGATCAACACGCTGCACGTGCCGATCGACACGCCGGTGCGGCTCACCATGATCTCGCAGGATGTGATCCACGACTTCTTTGTTCCCGCCTTTCGCATCAAGCAGGACGTGTTGCCGAGACGCTACATGACTATCTGGTTTCAGGCCACAAAAGCCGGCAAGTATCATCTCTTCTGCGCGGAGTACTGCGGAGCGAAGCACGCGGGTATGATCGGCTGGGTGTATGCGATGAACCCGGCGGATTACCAGCAGTGGGTGGACCGCGGTGGCGGCGAAGGATCTCTGGCATCGACCGGCGAAAAATTGTTCCATCAGTTCGGGTGCGCGAACTGCCATCGCTATGAAGGCCACGGGCCCGGTCCCGACTTGCGTGGACTGTACGGCCATCAGGTAACTCTCGCCACCGGCGTCACCCGGATTGCCGATCAGACTTACCTGCGGGATTGCATTATGGGCGATAAAGGCGGCCCGGTGGCGGGGTTCCGGGACCACATCATGCCCACTTTCCAGGGCCAGCTTTCCGAGGAACAGCTTCTGGCTGTTATCTCTTACATTCAAGCCATGGGTCCCGCCACCGGAACCCAAACACCATCCAGCGCGGGGACCACGCTCGACGATTACGGCCGGCAGCCGGGGATTGCCGAGCCCGGGGCGACTTCGACCGCGGGAACGAAGCCGGATTCACGATGATCGCCAAAGTGCGAGCCGCAGAAACGCCGAATTATCTCACCGCTGAGCAAGGCATCCGATCCTGGCTGCTGACCACCGACCACAAGCGGATCGCCCTGTTATATATCGCTGCTATTACCTTCTTCTTCATGCTGGGAGGCGTGGCCGCTCTCCTCATGCGGCTGGAACTGCTGACGCCGACGGCGGACCTGGTGCAACCGGAGACGTACAACAAACTCTTCACCGCCCACGGTGTCATCATGGTGTGGTTCTTCCTGATTCCCTCCATCCCGACCACGTTGGGGAATTTCCTGATCCCGCTGATGGTTGGCGCGAAAGATGTCGCTTTCCCGAAGCTGAACCTTTTTAGCTGGTACTTATTCATGACCGGCGGGTGCATCACACTCTATGCGTTGGCGTCGGGCGGGGTCGACACAGGTTGGACCTTTTACACGCCATTCAGCACGGTGTATTCCACAACCCACGTGATCACCGCGGCGATCGGCATTTTCATCGTCGGCTTCTCCTCCATTCTCACAGGGCTGAATTTCATTACCACCATCCACCGCCTGCGGGCTCCGGGCCTGACGTGGTTTCGCCTGCCTCTCTTCATCTGGTCCAATTACGCCACCAGTGTGGTGATGGTGCTGGCAACGCCGGTACTCGCCATCACCCTGTTGATGATTGTCGTGGAGCGCGTCTTCCAGGTAGGCATTTTCAGCCCGTGGCTGGGCGGCGATCCGGTGCTGTTCCAGCACCTGTTCTGGTTCTACTCCCATCCGGCGGTTTACATTATGGTGCTCCCGAGCATGGGAGTAGTGAGCGAACTCGTGGCGGCGTTTTCCCGGCGTTCGGTTTTCGGTTACACCTTTGTAGCGTTTGCCAGCATCGCCATAGCGGTGATCTCGTTCCTGGTATGGGGCCATCACATGTTCGTGGCCGGCCTGAGCGTCTATTCGGCGATGGCCTTTTCGTTTCTGAGCTATCTTGTGGCCGTACCGTCGGCGGTCAAAGTGTTCAACTGGACGGCCACGCTTTACAAAGGATCGGTGTCCTGGGATACGCCGATGCTCTATGCCATCGGGTTCATCGGCCTGTTTACTATCGGCGGGATGACCGGGTTATTCCTGGCCGCGCTTGGCATCGATGTACATGTTACCGATACTTACTTTGTAATCGCGCACTTTCATTACATTATGGTCGGCGGCGCAGTCATGGGCTATCTCGGTGGCCTGCACTACTGGTGGCCGAAGATCAGTGGGCGAATGTATCCGGAAACGCTTGCCAAGGCTTCCGCCCTCACCATCTTTCTGGGCTTCAACCTGACCTTCTTTCCGCAGTTCGTGCTGGGATGGCTGGGGATGCCGCGGCGTTATGCCTCCTATCCCCCGGAGTGGCAGTTCCTCCACATTATTTCTACGGCCGGCGCCACGATTCTTGGAGTGGGTTACCTCCTGCCGCTGGTGTATCTCACCTGGGCGTGGAAATTCGGTCCGTCGGCGGGGCCGAATCCGTGGCGGGCCACAGGCCTGGAATGGCAGGTTCCTTCGCCGCCTCCGAAGCATAACTTCGAAGTAACGCCCGTGATCACACGGAAGGCGTACGATTACGCCGGGATGAAGGAGGAACTCCGCCTTGGTTAGCGCGAAATCCCTGGCGCTCCGGGAACACTACGCAACGCCGCAGCACCAGCGGGATACGGCCACGCTGGGGATGTGGCTCTTTCTCGCTACGGAGGTGATGTTCTTCGGGGGACTGTTCACCGCCTTCGCGGTTTACCGGATGTACTACACGCAAGGCTTTCTCGAAGGAAGCCGGGAAATGACGTTGGTGATCGGCACCGTTAACACCGCCGTATTGTTCACCAGTTGTCTCACCATGAGCCTTGCGATTCGCGCCATCGCGGATGGCCGGCAGTTTCGGACTTACGTGCTCCTGCTGGTGACCGCGGGAATCGGGCTTGTTTTTGTCGCGCTGAAGTTCACCGAGTACTACCTGCATTACGAGGAGCACAAGGTTCCGGGCATCTGGTTTACGTCGAACCAGCCCAATTCCGGGCCGGAGGAGCTCTTCTTCGTCTTTTATTTCGTGATGACCGGTCTGCACGTGATCCATCTCTCCATCGGGATCGGCCTCACCGCTCTACTGGCGTTCCGGACGGCGGTGGGGCGATTCAGCCCCGGATATCATACGCCGATTTCGAATGTCGGGTTGTACTGGCACTTCGTCGATATCGTCTGGTCTTTCCTCTACGTCATTTTTTACGTGCCTGGATTTCACTAACGGTTATGACTGAACCGGTTCTATCCGCAAAAGCGTATGCGTGGGCGTTCGCGAGCCTGTTGGTACTGCTGGGGATCAATGTGGGCATCGGGTTCCTCAATCTGGGATGGGGAAGCATGTTCGTAGCGCTCACGATAGCCATTCTACAGGCGGGCATTCTTTCGCTCGTATTGATGCACGGGCTTTACGAGAGAGTCCTGATCCGGCTCGTGATGTGCGGGGCGCTGCTGTGGTTCCTGATTCTGGTTACCCTGACTATGACGGACTATATTACACGGAACTGGCTGCCTATTGCGGGTAAGTGACTTTAAAGATAGAGTAACTGGCGTCTAATATGGGAGAAGTTCAGATTACTGGAAATGGCGGGGATCGGGCGAGGACGGTGGGCGGCATCGTGCGCAGCGTGGTGTTAGAGGTGCAGACGCTGATCCGGGCCGAACTGCGGCTGGCGCGGCACGAACTGATGCAGGAAGCGCGCGAGGCCGCGAAGGCCGCTCCCGCATTCGGTGTAGCCGGTCTGGCGGGACTTCTCGCCGCTATCTGCCTGGTGACCTGCCTTGTCGCCGCGCTGAGCATTGCGCTTCCCCTCTGGCTGGCGGCTTTGCTGATGGCGGTGATGCTCGGTGGCGCAGCCGGAGGGGTATTTCTGATGGGGCGGTTCGCGATGGACAAAGTTGACGCCGTCCCGCAGCAAACGGTGGAGACTCTGAAAGAGACCATTACATGGGTGCAGACTCGCAGCAAGTGACGGGAAAACGGGAATTGGCCGGACGCACCAGGCAGCGCCCGGTTGGGAATGGCGGACGCTTCATGTTCGCCACCGGAATCGAGAACAGCTACCCGGTGATTACGGGGACGAACGGGCAAGACGTCCGCCGCGACGAACTGGAGAGCACGGGATTTTACGAGCGCTGGCGGGAAGATTTCGACCTGCTTCGGGAGGTCGGGATCCACTATCTACGCTACGGGCCGCAGTATTATCGTGTGCATACGGCCGCCGAACGGTTCGATTGGGATTTTGCCGACCAGACCTTTGCGCGTCTCCGGGACCTCGGCGTCAGACCCATCGCGGACCTCTGCCACTTCGGGGCGCCGGACTGGATCGGCGGTTTTCAGAACCCGGAGTTTCCGGAGCTGTATGCGCGGTACGCCTCCGCGTTTGCCCGGCGCTACTCTTGGGTCACGCTGTTCACTCCGGTGAACGAGATCTTCATTTGCGCGAGCTTTTCGGCCCTGCACGGCTGGTGGAACGAGCGCCTGAAGTCCGACCAGGCGTTTGTGACGGCGCTCAAGCACCTCTGCAAGGCCAATCTGCGCGCCGAAGAGGAGATCCTAAAGGTGCAGCCCAACGCGGTGTTTATCCAAAGCGAGGCGACCTCCTGTTTCCATGAGTGGAGCCCGGATGCGATCGACCGCGCCCGCCGGGAGAACGAGAGGCGTTTTCTCTCGCTGGACCTCAGTTACGGCCGCAGAGTGGATTCCGAGATGTATGAGTATCTGCTCGACAACGGCCTGAGCCGGGCTGAGTATCATTGGTTTCTGGACCACGGAAGGACGATGCGGCCGCATTGCATCATGGGCAGCGATTATTACGACCGTAATGAGCATTGGATCTACGCCGACGGCGCGCAGAAGAGCGCGGGTACGGTGTTCGGCTATGGCGTTTTGGCGCGACAGTATTTCGAACGGTACCATTTGCCGGTGATGCTGACGGAAACCAATCAGACCAAGCCGGAGGAGGGACCCAACTGGCTGCACCGGCAATGGTCGGACGTGCGCGAACTTCGGCGGGTGGCGATTCCGGTGATGGGGTTCACGTGGTACAGCCTGCTCGACCAGGTGGACTGGAACACGGCGTTAAGAGAGGAGAACCGACACGAAGACCGCGTCGGGCTGTATGACCTGAGGCGGCGGCCGAATCCGGTTCGCGATGCGTACAAGGAACTGATCGAGAACTGGCGTGACGAACTGCCGATGAAGGTCCACTACTGGGGCTAGGGATTTGCGCAGCCGCCTGGAATGCGTTTGGGCGGCGGAGATCTGGGGCATGAGATAATTGTGATAGATGTCACGATTTCTCCTGCTCTGCGTGCTCGTCGCAAGCGCGCAGGCAGCCCCGGCGCTCATGCCCTGGCCGGCCCGGATGGAATCCGCTTCCGGCGGCCTCGTAATCGATTCTCACTTCGGTGTTCAGTCCACGGGCTCGGCCGAGCCGCGTCTGAATGCCGCCATCACACGATTCGCGGCACGGCTTTCGCGGCAGACCGGCATTCCCTTCACGCCGCCCGCCGGGGCCACGCTGAAGATCGACTGCGCCGCCGCGCGCGATGCCGGGCCTGTGCTGGGCGAAGACGAGTCTTACACGTTGGATGTCACTTCCCAGGGTGCGACCCTG
>DATJMP010000278.1:0-12795 GCA_035508655.1 Bryobacteraceae bacterium | reverse complement strand
CCCCGGCTGCGGCACCGAGTTCCGGCTCATCGATCCCTGCATCTGTTTGATGGAGTCGTATTCATGCTCGCCCATCCACACCAGCAGTTCGGTAGCGAGCGTATCCAGGTAGCTGATCCCCCGTTTCAGCAGCGCCGAGGTCATCATAGCCACTTTCGCTCCCGCCATCATAGACTTGATCACGTCCGTCGCCGTGTGCACTCCGCCGGTTAGCGCCAGGTCCGCCTGGATCGTCCCGTAGATCACCGCGATCCAGTGCAGCCGCAGGAACAGCTCGTGCGAATTGCTCAGAATCAGGTTCGGCACCACTTCCAGCGCTTCCAGGTCGTAATCCGGCTGGTAGAAGCGGTTGAACAGCACCAGCGCGTCCGCGCCCGCCGCATCCAGCTTTTTCGCCATGTTCGCCATCGAGCTGAAAAACGGCCCCAGCTTCACCGCCACCGGAATCCGTACTTCGCTCTTTACGGCCTTCACCAGGTCGATGTACTGCGCCTCTACCTGTTCCCCCGTCCGGTCGGGATCCGCCGGAAGGTAGTAGATGTTCAGTTCCAGCGCATCCGCGCCCGCCTGCTGCATCTGCTTGGCATATCCCACCCATCCGCCCTGGCTCGTTCCGTTCAGGCTCGCAATCACCGGAATTTTCACCGCCGCCTTGCACTTGGCGAGGTGCTGCAGGTACCCTTCCGGCCCCATCACCCGCCGCGTCAGTTCCGGGAAGTGGCTCACCGCCTCCGGCGAAAGTTCCGCGCCCTGCATGAGGAACCGGTCGAGTTCGTCGCTTTCCAGCTCGATCTGTTCTTCGAAAAGCGAAGGCAGCACCACCGCAGCCGCGCCCGCATCTTCCAGGCGCCGCACGTTATCCACGTTCTCGCACATGGGCGAGGACGAAGCCACCAGCGGGTTCTTCAGCTTCAACCCCAGATAAGTGGTGGAGAGATCAATCGTCTTGGAAAGGTCGATCATTTCTTTACCTCCTGAGTGCCGTTCGCCGGCTGGTGCGACATGTGCTCGTACACCTTCCACCGGGCCGTGACGTCTTCTTCGGCCAGGTGCAACAGCCGCTTGGCCTCCTCCGGATTGCTCTTGGCCAGCATCGTGTAACGCGTTTCGTTATAGATGTAGTCCTTGAGCGCCACCGAGGGTGCCCGCGAATCCAGTTGGAACGGGTTCTTCCCCTGCTCTGCCAGCATCGGGTTGTAGCGGAACAGCGGCCAGTAGCCCGAATTCACAGCCGCTTTCTGCTGTTCCATTCCGTAAGACAGGTCGTAGCCGTGGGCAATGCAGTGGCTGTACGCGATGATGATCGACGGCCCGTCGTACGCTTCCGCCTCCAGGAACGCCTTCACCGTGTGCATGTCGCCCGCGCCCATCGCCACCTTGGCTACGTAAACGCTCCCGTAGCTCATGGCGATCAGCGCCAGGTCTTTCTTGCCCACCGGTTTGCCGCTGGCGGCGAACTTCGCCACAGCGCCGCGCGGCGTGGCTTTCGATGCCTGCCCGCCGGTATTCGAATACACCTCCGTGTCCAGCACCAGGATGTTCACGTTCCGCCCCGAAGCGATCACGTGGTCCAGCCCGCCGAAGCCGATGTCGTAGGCCCAGCCGTCGCCGCCCACGCCCCACACCGATTTCTTCACCAGTGCGTCCGCCACCGCTGCCAGGTCCCTCGCCTCGCCGGTCTTCAGCCCGGCCAGCTTCTCCTTCAGGATCCTCACTCGCTCGCGCTGTTCGCCGATCCCCTGCTCGCTCTTCTGGTCGGCGTTCAGAATCGCCTGCGCCAGGTCCTCGCCGATGGCGAAGCCCAGCCGCCAGACCAGCTCGCGCGCGTATTCATTCTGCTTATCCACGGCCAGCCGCAGGCCGAGCGCGAACTCGGCGCAATCCTCAAACAACGAGTTGGACCAGGTGGGCCCGCGTCCGTCGGTGTTCTGGCAGTACGGCGTCGTGGGCAGGTTGCCGCCGTAAATCGACGAGCATCCTGTCGCGTTGCCGATCAGCACCCGGTCGCCGAACAACTGCGTCATCAGTTTGATGTACGGCGTCTCGCCGCAGCCCGAGCACGCGCCCGAAAATTCGAACAGCGGCTGCAGCAGTTGCACGTCCTTCACCTGCGCCATCGAAAGCGCCGTCCGCTCGGTTTCCGGGATCTGCAGGAAGAAGTCCCAGTTCGCGGCTTCCGGCTCGCGTAGAGGCGGCTGCGGCATCATGTCGATGGCGCGGTGCTTCACGTTGCTCTTGCTCTTGGCCGGGCACACCTGCACGCACAAAGTGCAGCCGGTGCAATCTTCCGGCGCCACCTGCAGCGTGTACTTCCGGTCCTTCGTGTCTTTCCAGCGCGCCGGCACTGCCTTGAACGTCCCCGGCGCGCCTTCCAGGTGCTTCGCGTCGTAAACTTTGGCCCGGATCACCGCGTGCGGGCAAACCAGCACGCACTTGCCGCACTGGATGCACAATTCCTCGTCCCAAACCGGAATTTCCAGTGCGATGTTCCGCTTTTCCCACTGTGCCGTGGCGCTCGGGAAGGTCCCGTCCACCGGCATGGCGCTCACCGGCAGGTCGTCTCCTTCACCCGCCACGATCTTCGCCGTTACCTTCTGCACGAACTCCGGCGCCGCCGCCGGCACCGCCGGCCGGATGTCGAACAGCGCCGTAATCTTGCCCGGCACCTTCACTTCGAAGAGCTGGTCCAGCGTCGCATCCACAGCCGCGAAGTTCTTCTGCACCACCACATCGCCGCGCTTGCCGTACGTCTTCTTGATCGAGTACTTGATGGCCGCAATCGCTTCCTCGCGCGGCAGCACGCCGCTGATGGCGAAGAAGCAGGTCTGCATGATGGTGTTGATGCGGCCGCCCATCCCCGTCTTCTTGGCCACTTCGTACCCGTCGATCACGTAGAACTTCAGCTTCTTGTCGAGGATCTGCTGCTGCGCCGTCCGCGGCAGATGGTTCCAGATCTCTTCCGGCCCGAAGGGGCTGTTGAGCAGGAAGGTCGCGCCCGGCTGGGCTGCTTTCAGCACGTCGATCCGCTCCAGGAACGAGAACTGGTGGCACGCCACGAAACTGGCTTTGGTAATCAGATAGCTCGACCGGATCGGCTTTGGCCCGAACCGCAGGTGCGACGTGGTGATCGCGCCCGATTTCTTCGAATCGTAAACAAAGTATCCCTGCGCGAAGTTATCCGTCTCCTCGCCGATGATCTTGATCGAATTCTTGTTCGCACCCACCGTCCCGTCCGCGCCGAGGCCGTAGAACAGCGCTCGCACCGTGCCCGGTTCTTCGGTCGAAAATTCGGGATCGTAGTCCAGGCTCGTATGCGTCACATCATCGCGGATGCCGATCGTGAAATGGTTCTTGGGCGACCCCTTGGCCAGTTCGTCGAACACACCCTTCGCCATCGCCGGCGTGAATTCCTTGGAGGACAGCCCGTAGCGGCCGCCGATGATCTTCTTCGAAATTCCCGCTTCCACCAGCGCCGTCACCACGTCGCAGTACAGCGGCTCGCCCGTGGCTCCCGGCTCCTTCGTCCGGTCCAGCACTGCAATCGATTTCACGCTCGCCGGCAGGGCATGGGCAAACGCATCCACGTCGAACGGCCGGAACAGCCGCACTTTCAGCAGTCCGACCTTCTCGCCTTGCCGATTCAGCGCTTCCACCAGCTCCTGCGTTACTTCTGCGCCCGAGCCCATCATCACGATCACGTGCTCCGCGTCCGCCGCGCCCACGTAATCGAACAGGTGGTACTGCCGCCCCACCAGCCCGGCGAATTTATCCATCGTGTTCTGCACAATGGTCGGCGTCGCCCGGTAGAACGGGTTCACCGTCTCGCGCGCCTGGAAGTAAACGTCCGGGTTCTGTGCCGTGCCGCGGATCACCGGCCGGTCGGGCGTCAGCGCCCGCGCCCGGTGGGCATAGACGAGCTCTTCATCGATCATGGCCTTGAGGTCGTCCACCGTCAGCTGTTCCACCTTGGCCACTTCGTGCGAGGTGCGGAAACCGTCGAAGAAATGCAGGAACGGGATGCGGGCTTCCAGGCTGGCCGCCTGCGCGATCAGCGCCATGTCCATCACTTCCTGCACGGAGTTCGAGGACAGCATCGCGAACCCCGTGGCCCGCGACGCCATTACGTCGCTGTGATCGCCGAAAATCGAGAGGGCATGCGTCGCCAGGGCCCGCGCCGCGATGTGAAATACCGTCGGCGTCAGCTCGCCCGCGATTTTGAGCATGTTCGGGATCATCAGCAGCAGGCCCTGCGAGGCCGTGAAGGTGGTGGCCAGCGAACCGGCTTGCAGCGCGCCGTGCAGCGCGCCCGCCGCTCCGGCCTCGCTCTGCATCTCGACCACCGTCGGGACAGAGCCCCAGATATTGGTCTTGCCTTCGGCCGACCACTGGTCGGCCCACTCTCCCATGTTGGAAGAAGGCGTGATCGGGTAGATCGCGATGACTTCGTTGATCTGATGCGCTACATATGCAGCCGCTTCGTTGCCGTCGATGGTCACCTTGGGCCGGGCAATAGTGGATGAGTTGGTCAACTCGCCCCTCCTGATGAGAATGGGATTCACTGCTTTAAGCCATATTATAGGACCTGTTTGTCGTGAAAATCTACAGGTATTTAGATCCTAAATTCATAAAACTAGCCAGTTCTATCCCGCGCGCCCGCCCGTCCCGCGATCTTTCCCGAATCTTTTCAGCCTCTTACGGTGTCCGGCGGGCCTTGGCCTCGTTTTCCCCTGCTACCGTGGGGTGGGGCATCCCCGCGCAAGAGACGCGCACGTGCCCCAAAAATTGGCTTCGTTTCGTAAGTTCGTGAACGGAGACCGGGATCGGGGGTCGGATGATCGGGGCCAGGACTTCAACGGTGCCGGTCGGACGCCGTCTGGAGGAGAGCAGAATCGCCCCCAGAAATTGGCTTCGTTTGGCCGTCGTTAACTCGATGTTCTTAAAGGAATCCCCACGCAGATTGGCTTAGTTCCGCAGATCTTCAAACCGCCAGTTCGCCCTTGTACATCATTTCTTTCATGTTGAACTTGGCCTTGATCAGGAAACCGCCGAACTTAGTGGTGAAGTCCACTTCCTTGTCCGCGGAGCTCAGCTGAACCCCGTCCCTGGAAAAGCCGAACAGCCAGGCCGTTCCGGGGCCATTCGTCTGCACCACGCCCGGCTGGGCGATATCCTTTCCCTTCGGCTGCAGCGCGGTGGCGAGCTTGATCTCGTCGATCTCGCGGCTGCTGCGCTGGTCGTCGGCGTCCGGGTTGGGCGCGTGCACCGGGAATCCATGCACGCCGATTACATAGTGATTGTCAAAAGCGCCCGGCAGCTTCTCCTTTTGCGCCGCCAGGATCGGTTTGGCGCTCTCCCATAGCACAGTTCCCTGCTGCGTTTGGCCGCGAGGAGCCCCACCCGGGTAGCCGCCCCGCCGCGGATAACCCCCGCCGCCGGGATACCGGGGATAGCCCATGCCGCCTCCCGGATACCCACCCCCGGGATACCCTCCGCCACCCCCCGGGTACCCTCCGCCATTAGGGTATTGCCCTCCGTTCGGGTACTGACCTCCGTTGCCATAGGCGGATTGGTTGGGCGCGCCGGTGGCAGAGACCGACTTCGCCCACGGCGATTTGGTCACCAACTTATCTACCTCTTCCGGCGTCCAATCCGCCGGGTCTTTCTTATCCCAGAATTCGCCGCTTCCCGCCCACGCCAATCCGGCGCCGGCCAGCCACAGGACACCGCGCCGCGTCCATAGTACAGGTTTCTCATTCGCGTGCATGCCGTTTCGACGTACTCAATACCCTATTCCGTTACCTCATCCTTTCGTCCCGCAACTCCTTCGTCATGAGCAGTCCGTCCTCACCGTCTTCGTAGTAGTTCCGCACCCTGCGCAAGCGACTAAAGCCGAATTTCTCGTAAAGCGCTCGAGCTGCGGTATTTGCCGGCCGCACCATCAGGCTCACGCGGCCCACGCCGCGCCGCCGCAGCCGCCGCAGCGTGCTGGCGAGCAGCGCCGATCCGGCTCCCCCGCTGCGCTCGGTGGGATCCACCGCCACGGAAACCAGCTCCGCCCGCTCCCCCCGCATGCAGGTAACCATGTACCCACAGATCCTCCCGCTGCGCCCCGCCACCAGGAACAGATCCCCGCATTTGTGGAAAAAGTCTGCAAATAGGTTGCGATCATACGCATCTTTGCCGAAGCTGGAGTGTTCTATCTCCATGACCCTCTCCATGTCGGCTGGCCGGAATCTCCGCACGTCTAATCCCGCTGGCATTTCTGTTATCCTTTTATTTTGGCCGAATTGGAGGCGATCGGCCACGCGTGCAGAAAAAACGCCGCAGGAAATCCGTGCGCAGTCTTGACAAACATTTCGGATACGCGCATACTGAATTCGAGATGCAACTGAGTGGCAATAGCGGTGTTCTCGAAGCTCTTCCGCCGGCGCTCGAACCGCGGCCGGCCCGGTCCGCGTCCCTGGTCGATCTGCGCCGCGGCGATGCCGCCATCCTCGAGCGCATCGACCTGCCGGGCGAGGACGCCCGCCGCCTCATGGAACTTGGTTTTCTTCCGGGCGCCCGCGTCACCGCGGGCCTTACCGCTCCGGGCGGCGACCCCTGCGTTTTCCAGGTCGATGGATCGGAAATCGCACTGCGCCGCGAAACCGCCAGCCGTCTCAAGGTTCGGGTCGACGGCGGCCGGAAGAAGCAATGAGCGATTGCTCCAGTTGCCACGGCTGCGCGCCGGCCGCGGTACTTCCGTTTCCCGGCGCCGCGCTCAAAACCGTGGCCGTCATCGGGCCGCCCAACTCAGGGAAAACCACCCTTTTTAACCGTCTCACCGGCCTCCGCCAGAAAGTCGCCAATTTCCCCGGCGTCACCGTGGAGCAGCACACCGGCGTCGCCGATCTACCCGATGGCCGTTCCATCCGGTTGATCGATCTACCCGGCGTCTACAGCCTCCAGCCGCGTTCGGAAGATGAGCAGGTAGCCCACGATGTCCTCACCGGCCAACGCACCGATACGCCCAAGCCGGAGGGCGTCCTGCTGGTGCTCGATTCCACCAACCTCGCCCGCCACCTGATGCTGGCCGCGCCCATTCTCGCGCTCGGCCTGCCCACGCTGGTTATTTTGAACATGGCAGACGACCTGCGCAGCCGCGGCGGCAAGCTGAACCTGAGCGCCCTTTCCGCCGAACTCGGCGCGCCGGTGGCGCTCGTCAGCGCGCGCCAGGGCGAAGGCATCGGGCAGATCCAGGATTTCCTGGCCGGCGTCATGCCCAAGCCCGCGCCCAAGGAACTGCCGGTGCTTCAGGACGTGCCGAAGTGCCGCGCGTGGGCCGGCCACGTCAGCGGCCAGGCCGCCTATCGCGCTCCCATACCACCTAAGTGGACGCGGCGGCTGGATTCGATTTTTCTGCACCCCATCGCCGGACCGGCGGTCTTCGCCGTCGTGGTCATCGCGGTTTTCCAGACCATCTTCGCGCTGGGCGATCCTTCCAAGGACGCCGTCGATCGGCTGGTGCAACTTTGTGGCAACTGGGTGGGCCACGTCCTGCATAACCCGGCCCTGCGCTCGCTGCTTGTCGACGGTGTGATCACGGGGGTCGGCTCGGTAATCGCCTTCCTGCCGCAAATCCTGTGCCTGTTCCTCTTCATCGGCATCCTGGAGGATTCGGGCTACCTTGCCCGCGCCGCCCTAATCGCCGACCGCACCATGGCGCGCGTCGGGCTGCAGGGCAAATCTTTTATCCCGTTACTCTCCGCCTATGCCTGCGCAGTGCCGGCGATCATGTCCACCCGGACCATCGAAAACAAGCGGGACCGGACTGCCACCATTCTCATCGCGCCGTTCATGACCTGCTCGGCGCGGCTGCCGGTTTATAGCCTGATCATCGCGGCCTTCATTCCCAACAGGCCGATCGTCGGCTTCTTCCTGAGCACCCGCACGGTGGCCATGATCGGCCTTTACCTCCTGGGCTTCGTGATGGCGGTAGCAACGGCCAAGGCTCTGAAATCCTCGGTGCTGAAGAGCGGCCGCACGCCGTTTCTCCTGGAAATGCCTTCCTACCGCTGGCCCACGGTGCAATCCCTGGGGCTGCGCCTCCTCGACCGCTCCAAAGTATTTCTGCAACGCGCGGGAACCGTGATTCTGCTGGTCACCGTGCTCCTCTGGGTAGCGGCGAACGTGCCCACTCACAACGGTCAGCCGCCGCAGATCGCGGAGAGCCTGGCAGGGACGGTCGGCCGCACCATCGAGCCGATCATCAAGCCGCTCGGTTTCGACTGGAAGGTCGGCATCGGGCTGATCACTTCACTGGCCGCGCGCGAAACCATCGTCGCCACGCTCGGCACGATCTACGGGATGGACCCGGAAAAGCAGAAAATCGGCCTCGAAGCCGCGTTGCGTCAGGATCTCACGCCCGGCGGCGCCGTGGCTCTGCTGGTGTTCTTCGCCTTCGCCATGCAGTGCATCTCCACCATAGCCGTGGTGCGTCGGGAAACCGGCGGCTGGAAATGGCCGGCCTTTCAGTTTGCCTACATGAGCGCCGTGGCGTATGCCGGCGCGTTCATCGCCGCGCAGCTGATTCGGTAGCGCGGCAGCAATCGGCCGGGCACATGTCACAGCCCGGTCCAAGCGTGCCCAATGCGCGCCGCATTCCGCCTTCGGTGCGCTCCAGAATCAGCTCGCGGATCATCGAAATAAAAGCCGGGTGCGTGCCCACCGTGCCGGCGCGGTACAGATTTATACCCAGTTCCCGGCAGAGCGCGGCGGCTTCGGTATCGAGGTCATAGACCACTTCCATATGGTCGGAGAGGAAGCCGAGGGGCACGATCACCAGATCCGCCACGCCTTCCTCCGCGCGGATCCGGCGGATGTAATCGCCGATGTCCGGCTCCAGCCACGGCTGGGAAGGCGGACCGCTGCGGCTCTGGTAGACGAGCGGCGCGGGCTCGCGGCCCAGGCGTTCGCACACCAGGCCGGCTGCTTCTTCAAGCTGGGCCACGTACGGACCGGCCGATGCCATGTGGAGCGGCACGCTGTGAGCGGTGAAGACCAGCCGGGCCGCGGCCCGGCGCTTAGCGGGAATCTGCGCGAAGGCCTCGCGCACGCGGTCCGCCGCCGCCTCGATAAAAGCGGGGTGGTTGTGGAAGGTGCGTAGCTTGAAGATCTCGGGCGCGTCCTCCCCCACCGCGGTGCGCGCGGTTTCGATATCTTCCAGGTATTGCCGGCAGCCGGAATAGGAGCCGAAGGCCGAAGTGGCGAGGGCCAGCGCGCGCCGGACGCCGTCGGCGCGCATCCGGCGCAACGTGTCGGCCAGCAGCGGGTGCCAGTTGCGGTTGCCCCAGTATACGGGCAGTTGCGGGCCGTGGGCCGCGAGCTCGGCTTCGAGGGCCGCGATCAGCGCGCGGTTCTGATCGTTGATGGGGCTGCGGCCGCCGAAGTGGTAATAATGCTCCGCCACCTGCTCCAGCCGCGCGCGCGGCACGTTGCGGCCGCGCAGGACGTTTTCGAGGAACGGGATCACGTCTTCGGGCCGTTCCGGTCCGCCGAAAGAGAGAATCAGGATTGCGTCGTAATGTCTGCTCATGGGGCGGTCCTGTGCCTTAATCTGGCAAACCCGGCGAGGGCGCGGATGCGCGCCGCCTGGTGCTCGACGACGGGCAGCGGATAGGTTTTCCCCGGCTCCACGCGCGCCGCGGCCAGCAGCGGCCGGGGGGCTTTCCAGGGCTGGTGGATCCACTGGGCGGGGAGGTTCGCAAGTTCGGGGACCCAGCGACGGACGTAGGCGCCGTTCGGGTCGAAAGTTTCGCCCTGCAGGGTGGGATTGAAGATGCGGAAGTAGGGCGCCGCGTCGGCACCACAGCCGGCGCTCCACTGCCAGCCGAGAGTGTTGTTGGCGAGGTCAGCATCCACCAGGGTATCCCAGAACCAGGCCGCGCCTTCCTGCCAGGCAATCATGAGGTGCTTGACCAGGAAGGACGCCACCACCATGCGGACACGATTGTGCATCCAGCCGGTATGCCAGAGTTCGCGCATTCCCGCGTCTACCAGCGGATACCCGGTGCGGCCGTGGGTCCAGGCTTCCAGCAACCTGGCATCGAGGCGCCAGGGGAAGCGGCGAAACTCGTGGCGCAGAGCCTGATTGGGTGTCTCGGGGAAATGGAAGAGAAGGTGGTGAGCGAACTCGCGCCACGCGATCTGCCGCAGGAAGACGTCGGCAGCCGAGCCCTCGGCGCGGAGTTCGTGCCACATCTGGCGCGCGCTGATTTCGCCGAAGTGGAGATGGGGCGAGAGGCGGGAAGTACCGGGAGAGGCGGGAAGCTCCCTGCCGGTGGCATAGACAGCCGCGGCGCCTGCGCGGAAGGACTGGAAGCGGTCGGCAGCGCCGGCCTCGCCCGGCTGCCAGGTCTCGCGCAGACCGGCGGCCCAGTCGATTTTGGGCTCCAGGCCGAGATCAGCCATGGCGAGCGACGCGGGCCACGAGGCAGGTGGCGGGATGTGGCGAGGAGCCGGTGAAGGCGGAGGCGGCGCGGGCATGCGCTGGCAGGCGCGCCAGAAGGCGGTGAAGATGCGGAAGGGCTCGCCCTGCGAAGTGCGGATGGTCCATGGCTCGAAGATGAGGTTGCCGGGGAAACTTTCGGCGGCGATGCCGGCATCGGCCAAGCTGTGCTTCACTTTTTCATCCCGGGCGATGACGGCCGGCTCGTAGCGCCGGTTCCAATAAACGGCACTGGCTCCGGTTTCGGCGGCCAGCTTGCGGAGCGCCTGCGCGGAGGGGCCGTGGCGGACGATGAGGCGCGAACCGCGCGCGGCGAGCGAGGATTGGAGCGCGTTCAGGGATTGGTGCAGCCACCAACGGGAAGCGCCTCCGGGCACCCACGGCGCTTCCTCTTCCGGCGCCCAGACGAAGACCGGGATGACGGAGGGATGCCCGGCGAGGGCGTACTCCAAGGCTTCGTTGCCGGCCAGGCGCAGGTCAAGGCGCAACCAAACGAGGGCGGGAGCGTTCACGCCACGTCTCCGTCGGGCGTGCCGGAGAGGCCGGGCCGGGGCACCGACCGCGCAGGGTGGAGTTCGCAGGTCACTGTTCCAGGCTAGCGCCATCCCAAAGTGACTGTCAATTTTCTGTCATGGATAAATCATTGACAAAAAATAACCTTTTGCGTAAAGTGAAACCGGGATGGCAGTGCAGTATCCGATTCGGGCAGTGTCGCGGATAACAGGTATCCCCATCGATACTCTGCGGGCGTGGGAGCGGCGGTATGGGGCGGTGAAGCCGGAGCGGGGTGAGCGCGGACGGCTGTACGGAGAGGCGGAGGTGCGGCGGCTGTCGCTGCTGCGGGAAGCGGTGGAACGGGGTCATGCGATCGGGCAGATCGCCGGGCTGAGCGAGCCGGAACTGAACGAGTTGATCGCAGAGGTGCGGTTCGGCCGGAGAGAGCCGGACGCGATGCCGGCTCCGGGAGGATTGGGGCCGGTGCTGCAGGCGGTAGCGGCTTATGATTACGACGCGACGAATGAGGAACTGGGGCGGCTGGCGCTGCTGATGAATCCGGCGGAACTGGTGCACCGGGCGGTGCTGCCGCTGATGCGGACGGCGGGGGAGATGTGGGAGCGCGGAACCTTCCGGGTTGCGCAGGAGCATATGCTTTCGGAATGCGTGCGCAACCTGCTGGGAGGGCTGCTGCGGCGGCAGACTGAGGCTGCGGTGGAGCGGATGCTGTTTACGACGCCGGTGGGCGAGCAGCACGAATTCGGCATTCTGGCGGCGGCGATGCTGGCGGCGAGGCGTCCGTTCCGCGTCACTTACCTGGGTCCGAACCTGCCGGCGGCGGAGATCGGGTTCGTGGCGGCGAGCATGCGAATCGGGGTGATCGTGCTGGGACTGATGGAGGGGAATGCGACGGCGGCGGTGCGGGAGGAGATCGGGTGGCTGGCCGGGGAGTTACCCGGGACGGAAATCTGGATCGGCGGAAGCGGCCGCAGCGTGGCGGCGGGATTAGGCGCGAACGTGATCCCGGTGGAGGACATGACGGAATTCGAGAGGCGGCTGGAAAGGCGTCAGAGCCGGAATCCGTAGATCCGTTCACACCTCACCGGGTTTCTGTTCCCGATGGAGGCCAGAGGCGGCCATCCATATCGAGCCATTCGCCGTAAGGCTCTTCTTTGAGCGTGTCCGAACCGAAGCGGAGGACGTTGCCGTCGAGGTCTTCGACCTGCATTTCGTAGGCCCAGGGATAGTTGGTGGGCGGATGGCGGATACGGGCGCCCTTGGCGCGGAATTCGGCTTCGAGAGCGGCGGCATCGTTGACGCCGATCCAGACCCAGGCGCCGGGGTGGCCTTGATCCCCTTCGGAGAGGAAGATGGTGGATTTGTCGCGGGAGACCGAGGCGAAGAAGCCGCCGTTACCCCAATCTAGCCGAAAGCCGAGGATGCCCGTGTAGTAATCGATGGCGGCGTTGACGCTATTCACACGAAAGACCGGGATGGCTTTGCCAAGGGCGTTGGCGGATTGCGTTTCGGTCGACATATTGGTGCGGCTCCGTTTTGCCAATTAGAGCACAGGCCGTTTTGTAATTATGCGCATCGCCTCGCTTGTTTCGCGAACGCGCCTTCCGACCTGCTTTGAGGAATGGAGCGGGCCAAAACGTAAAGTGTCGTTTCAGGTTTTTCGTACGTGGTCAGTTACACGGCATGGCGCCGCGAAGGTGCCCGGCGATCGGGAATTGCGCGGTATTCCGGGCCGCCGGGCCCAACAGGCGAATTCAGCCTATATACCTTCAGTCATCATCGGAAGGTGTAAGGCT
>DATJMP010000277.1:0-7087 GCA_035508655.1 Bryobacteraceae bacterium | reverse complement strand
AACCGCGTCCGCTTTGGGGAAAGTCAGCACCCCGCCGAAGGCCAGGTGAAATCCCAGGTCGAGCGCCTGCCGCGCCTGCGCGGGATCGCCTGTGAAGCAGTGCATGATGCCGCCATAAGGCAGGTCCGAAATCGCGGCCATCGTATCGTCCCAAGCCTCCCGCGTGTGGATGATGACCGGCTTGCCGGTTTCCGCGGCCAGGGCGAGCTGGCGCGCGAAGACCTCGCGCTGCACCGGGCGCGGTGAAAAATCGTAGTGGTAGTCCAGCCCGATCTCGCCGAAGGCGAGCACTTTAGGATGGGCAGCCAGGGCGCGGAGCCGGACGAAGGACTCCTCGTCGGCCTTAGAGGCATCGTGCGGATGCACGCCGATGGTGGCGTAAATGAACGGATGGCGATCGGCCAGGCGGATCGCCGCTTCGAGATCCGGCGGACCGTTACCGGTGCCGATAGCGAGCATGCGTTCGACACCGGCGGCGCGGGCGCGGTCAATTGTCTGCCCGCGGTCTTCGTCGAACTTGGAGTCGTCCAGGTGGCAGTGGGAATCGACGAGTTGCATGGTGAGTAGAGAGGACCGCTCCCTCACGGTCGCGGCTCGGATGGGAGCCGCGGCCTCGGGGGCTTATCTTTTACTTGAGCCGGGCTCCCACCGGGATGTCCTCGTGGAAGCCGGCCAGCACGGGCTTGCCGTCGCTGACCGAAGCGGCCACGATCATGCCGTTGGATTCGATGCCTTTCAGCTTGCGCGGCTGCAGGTTGGCAACGATCACCACCTTGCGATTCAGCAGGTCCTCCGGCTTGTAGGCCTCGGCGATGCCGGCCACAATGGTACGGGGCTGCGGTTCGCCGATATCGACGGTCATGTGCATCAGCTTGGTGGAGCCTTTCACCGGCTGAGCCGTGAGCACCAGGCCAACGCGGAGATCGACCTTGATGAAATCGTCGATCGGGATCTTCTCGGATGGCGGGGCCACCGCCTCAGCCGGCGCGGTTTTGCCGAGCATCACGGCCTGTGCGGCCGTGGCTTTCTCTTCCAGATCGCGCATTCTGGCGATGGCCTCCTTGGCTTCGATGCGCGGGAAGACGGCGGAGACGTCGCCAATCTTCTGTCCGGCGGGCAGACCGCCCCATTGGAGATCGGACCAGAGGACGGATTCGATCGGCTTCGTCATCCCGAGTTGAGCCCAGATTTTTGGTGTGGATTGCGGCGACACGGGATAGAGCAGAGCGGTGCAAATGCGCAGGGCTTCCGCGGCGGTATAGAGCGTAGTATCAAGCTGCGTTTGCGCAGCCGCGTCTTGCTGGCGGGCGAGCTTCCATGGCGCGTGCTGGACGATGAACTTGTCCACGGCGGAGATCAGGCCCCAGACCGCCTCCAGGCTTTTGGAAAATTCGAAATTCGCGAACGCCGTCTGGGCCGCTCCAGTCGTGGAAGCGGCCAGCGCGGCAATTTCCGGGTCGCCGCCTTCCGGCACCACGCCCTGCCGGTACTGGTGAATCATGGTCAGCGTGCGGCTGGCGAGGTTGCCGAGGCCGTTGGCGAGATCGGAATTGTAGCGGCCGACCAGCGCATCGTAGCTGAAGCTGCCATCCTGCCCGAACACCACCTCGCGCAGCAGGAAATAGCGCAGCGCGTCGATGCCCATGACTTCCTTGATGGGTTCCGCGCGCACGATGTTGCCTCGGGACTTGCTCATCTTGCTTTCTTCGAAGAGCAGCCAGCCGTGGGCGAAAATGCGCTTGGGAAGCTCGAGGCCGGCGGCCATCAGAAAGGCCGGCCAGTAGACGGCGTGGAAACGGACGATCTCCTTGCCGATGAGATGCAGGTCGGCAGGCCAGAGGCCTTGCTCCTCCACGGCGGTCTTGTAAGCGGTCAGCGCGTCGAACCAGACGTAGAAAACGTGCGGCGCTTCGCCTTCCACCGGAATGCCCCACTTGATGTTCGTGCGGGTGATGGAGAGATCGTTGAGACCGGCTTTGACGAACGAGAGAACTTCGTTGCGGCGCGTGTCCGGCTGGATGAAGAGCGGTTCGCGCTCGTACAGGTCCAGCAGTTTGTCCTGGAAGGCCGAGAGCTTGAAAAAGAAATTCTCTTCCGTGATGGTTTCGGTGGGACGGCCGCAATCGGGGCAGGGGTCGCCGGGCTTGGCATCGTTGACGTAGAGGTTGTCGAAGATGCAGTATTGGCCGGTGTAGGAGCCCTTGTAGATATAGCCCGCGGCGCGGCAGCGCTGGAACAGGTCATTGACGACGCGCGCGTGCTCTGGCGCGGTGGTGCGCTGGAAATAATCGATGGCCAGGCCAAGCGACTCCCACTGGCGCTTAAATTCCGCGGCAATCACGTCGCAGAATTCCTTCGGCGACTTGCCGGCACGCTCGGCGGCACGCTCCACGTTGACGCCATGTTCGTCCGAGCCGGTGGTGAGCACCGCACGGCGCCCTTGCATCCCCTGGAAGCGCTTGATCAGGTCGGCGACGATGGTGGTATACGCATGGCCGATGTGCGGGGCCGCGTTGACGTAATAGATCGGGGTGGTCAGGTAGTAGTTGTCGTTCATCGGGATCGGTTCAGGTACGCGTAATTGGCTTCCGCGATGATGTGCTTGAGGGCCACGCCGGTGGCCAGCGCCAGCTTGCGGCAGTCTTCGTATTCGGGCGCGAAGTCGCCTTCGTCGGTGACCTTCACGCGCACGGTTCCGTAGGGCGTCTCCACGTTTTCGAGCTTGCGGGCCCGGACGCGGCGCTCAGCGGCGGAAACGCGCACGCCAAGCGTGGAGGTCTCGGCGAAAATCATCTGCGCCAGCATTTCGCGGTCCTGTTGCCGGGCGATCACGCGAAGCAGGTTGCCGGGCCGGCCCTTCTTCATAAAGATGGGTTCGAGCGTGACATCCAGCGCGCCGGCAGCGAGCAGCCGCTCGACGGAATAGGCGAGCACCTGCGGGTTCAGATCGTCGATGTTGGCTTCGAGGACGGAGACGGACAGTGCTTCGCTGGCGCCGCTGGGCTCGCCGAGGATCACGCGGAGGACGTTGGGCTGCTCCGGGAAATCGCGGCAGCCGGCGCCGAACCCGGTTTTGCCGATGCGCATGGCCGGCAGCACACCGAATCGGGATGCAAGCGTGACGGCGACGGCGGCGCCCGTGGGGGTGGTCAACTCCACGGCCGGCCCCTGGGAGTATACCGGCGAGCCGGCCAGCAGGCGCGCAGTGGCGGGCGCGGGTACAGGCAGCATGCCATGCTCGGTTTTCACCGTGCCGCTCCCGACGTTGACCGGTGAGCAGACGATGGAGTCGATATCGAGCTGATCGAAGGCCACGCAGGCGCCGACGATATCGGCGATGGAGTCGGCAGCGCCGACCTCGTGGAAATGCACCTTCTCGATGGGGACCTGGTGCACTTCGGCTTCGGCCTCGCCCAGCTTACGGAAGACCGAGATCGCGTTCTGGCGGGCGCGCTCCGGGATTGCCGCGTGCTGGATCATCTTCACGATGTGCGAGAGGTGGCGGTGGGCGTGCTGTTCGGCGACGTGCACGTGGTACTGAGTGGCGCCGATGCCGGCGCGCTTGACCTTTTCAAACGAGACGGTGGCGCCGATATCGAGCGAGGCGATGGCGCCAGTAAGAGCGGCCTGATCCGCGCCGGCATCCGCCAGCGCGCCCACAAGCATGTCGCCGCTCAACCCGGAAAATGCGTCGAGGTAACAGAGGAAGCTCACGGTTCTTCTTTCAGCGTAGCAGGAGTGGAACCGGGGGCCGGGACCAGGGGCCGGGACCAGGGGCCGGGGACGCGACCGTAAAACTTGCCCCGGCGCCTTCGCACGACTTCGCCTCAAAGCTCCTGTCTTGCCGGGAGACTTGTTTGCATTCGAGGGACCGCTCCTTCGCGGTCGCGGCTCGGAACGAGGCTACGAGAATGAACCGTCCGTTCCCGGCCCTGGCACCCGGACGCTACATCCAGCTCAGCCAGGCGTATACCACGGGCAGGGTGAAGAGGGTGCTGTCCACCCGGTCGAGAAATCCGCCGTGGCCGGGGAGGATGGTACCGCTATCCTTCATCCGGACGCCTCGTTTCATAGTAGATTCGGCCAGATCGCCGAACTGGCCGGCGACGTTCGCCACGATGCTCAGGCCGAGGCTGCGTGCAATGCCGAAATCCGGAATGAAGTACACCAGGTAGGCGCCCGATACCAGCACGGACGCGGCGACCGACGCCACCGTTCCCTCCCACGACTTGTTGGGGCTGACGCGCGGGGCCAGCTTGTGGCGTCCAAACCGCCGGCCGACGTAGTAAGCCCCGATATCGCCGGCCCAGTTCACGATGAGGGTGTACATCAGCCAGTGCGGATTGATGGCGCGCAGCAGGATGGCGCATTTCCAGCATCCGAACACGTACAGTACGCCGGCGAGGAGCAGGCCGGCACGCGGCAGGGCCTTGGCCAGATCTTCGCTCCGCATCACCAAGGCGAGGGTGAAAATGGCGAGCAGAACCAGGTAAAGCCAGGCGTCCGCGCGCCAGGCAAAGAGGAAGTAGCCGGCGGCCGCGCCGATCAGTCCCGGCGCGCCAAAACCGTACGCCGTGACGATGGCATCGTATTCCGAGTAGCAGAAAAAGGCAGCCGTGAACAGGACTGCCAAAAACACCCAGTAATTGGCCCAGAGCACTACGTAAACAACCACCGGGACCATGACGAGAGCGGTGAGAACCCGCTTCATGAGGTGCGGAGAACCGGGATCAGCGTCTCACCCGCCGGCTTCCGCCCTGGCGGATTCAAAACCGGTTCGCCTGGCACAACCGGCTTGCCGGCTCCGTTCAGGCGTGGGCCGGCGCTCAGGCCGCCATACCGGCGGTCGCGCCTCTGATATTCCGCCACGGCCTGCAGCAGATCGGTGCGTGTGAAATCGGGCCACAGGGTTTCGGTGACATACAGCTCGGCATAGGCGATCTGCCAGAGCAGAAAGTTGCTGATCCGCATTTCGCCCGAGGTGCGGATGAGCAGGTCGGGATCGGGCGAATCAGCCGTGTAAAGGCTGGTGGAGATCAGATCTTCGTCGATGCGCAGGGAGGCGATGCTGCCGTCCAGCCGCGCCATGTCGAGGATGGCATTGACGGCGTCGACGATTTCGCTGCGGCCTCCATAATTTATGGCCAGATTGACCAACAGGCCCCGATTGGCGGCGGTGGCATCTACGGCAGCTTCGAGTTCACGCCGTACCTGGGGCGGGAGAGCGTCCAGCCGGCCGATCGCCTGCAGCCGGATATCGTTCTTCTGCAGTTCCGGCAGTTCCTGGCGGAGGTAATAGCGCAGTAGCCGCCACAGCGTCTCCACTTCGTGGCGCGGGCGCTTCCAATTCTCCACCGAAAAGGCGTAGAGGGTGAGCACTTTGATACCCAGGCGTGCGCACGTCTCCACAGTAGCGCGGACGGGCCCGATGCCGGCCTTATGTCCGGCCGCCCGGGGCAGGCGGCGCCGGTTGGCCCAGCGGCCGTTGCCGTCCATGATGATGGCGATGTGCGCCGGCAAACGGGAGGGATCGATGGCCTGGGCCAGAGGCCAATCCCGGTCCCCCGGCTGGAGAGCTTCCAGTAGCGCCTTCATGCAGTAGATTCTTTATGGTACAACAGCGACCGGTCCGAGGCAGTGAACCCTCGACGTCAGGTCGACTGGCGCTTTGCGGGAACGTGGGCACGAGTCCGCCCACACGCACCGAGGCTCCGGCGGACCGAGGACCCGTCACGCCGTGGCGCGGTAGGGTTCCGACTGCGCGTCGATACGGAAGCGATGAGACGTGATCCGCACCGCGGTCCGGCCTCCGTCGCTGCGCACGACAAAACCGGTGACCTGCAGGTCGATCGTATGCGTCTCGGCATACTTCGCCGGCCAGTCTATCACCAGCTCAATGTGCGACCCAACAGGCAGTGGCTTTCGCGTGCGAAAGCTCAGCCCGCACGTGCTCATATCGCGGGTCAGTCCGGTGCCCCAGCGGGCGACGGCACCCTTTTGTGAGAGGCGGAAGTGCACCGGGAGGTGTACCTCGTACCGGCGGCTGTTGCGGCGTTCCAAATGGAGGTTCGACATACGGGGACCTTGCCTCCCTTTAGCAATTTGCGTGCCAATTCACAAATGCACGGGTTAGGGCTTACACCCCGGGGAATGTTGCATTTTTTACTATCACCTTGCCGTGAAGCGCGTAACCTTTTCCAACCTGAACCCGGGTAGGGCCTTCTGGTACGATGAAACTTCCCAGTTCACTATGGCGCTGCGTTTTCATAACACCTTATCGCAACAGCTCGAAGAGTTTGCGCCCGCCCGGGACAATACTGTCCGCATGTATACCTGCGGGCCGACCGTTTATGATTTCGCGCACATTGGTAACTTTCGTACCTTCACATTTGTGGATCTGCTGCGGAAATGCCTGCGAGCAAACGGCTTCCAGTTAAATCACGTGATGAACATCACGGACGTGGACGATAAGATCATCCGCAACGCCGTGGCGCAGCATAAGTCGCTCGAGGAATACACGGCCATCTACACGAAAGCATTCCTGGAAGATGCAGCCCTGCTGCGGCTGGAGCGGCCGGAGCGCCTGGCGCCCGCCACGGCACATATTGACGACATGGTGGAGGCCATTGAGCGCCTGAACCGCGCCAATCACACTTATTGCAGCGAGGGCTCCACTTACTTCCGCATCGCGACTTTCCCGGAATACGGCAAGCTCTCGCATAACGATTTCAGCGGCAATCTGGCCGGCGCGCGCGTAGACGTGGATGAGTACGATAAGGCCGACGCTCGCGATTTTGCGCTCTGGAAAGCGCCCAAGGAAGGCGAGCCGGCATGGCAGACAAAACTCGGGCCGGGCCGGCCGGGCTGGCATATCGAGTGTTCGGTGATGGCCATCAAGTATCTGGGTGAGACGCTCGATCTGCACGCCGGCGGCGTGGACCTGATCTTCCCGCACCACGAAAACGAGATCGCGCAATCGGAGTCGCTCACCGGGCGGCCCTTTGCCCGCTTCTGGCTGCACTGCGAGTTCCTGATGGTAGAAGGCCAGAAAATGTCCAAATCCCTGGGAAATTACTTCACACTGCGG
>DATJMP010000276.1:0-13024 GCA_035508655.1 Bryobacteraceae bacterium | reverse complement strand
CCGACTTCCGCCGGGTGGTGCCGCCTACGGTGCACCTTTCCGTGATGTACGACGCTTCGATCTCGATTCGCAACTCCATTCGCGACGTGGAATACACGCTGATTCTGACCGTCTGCGTAGTGGTAATGGTGATCTTCCTGTTCCTGCGCAACCTTTCCGCCACGCTGATTCCGGGCGCCGCGGTGCCGTTCTCGATCGTCGGCACCTTCGCGGTGATGTATCTGCTCGGCTACAGCCTGAACAACCTCTCGCTGATGGCGCTGACGCTCTCGGTGGGCTTCGTGGTGGACGACGCCATCGTAATGCTGGAAAACATCGTGCGGCACATGGAGATGGGGGAATCGCGCTGGGAAGCCGCCCTGAATGCCTCGCGCGAGATTGGCTTCACGATCCTTTCCATGACCTTCTCGCTGGTGGCGGTGTTCATCCCGGTGCTCTTTCTGGGCGGCATCGTAGGCCGCCTGCTGCACGAATTCTCCGTCACCATCGTGGTGGCGATCTTGATTTCAGGCGTCGTTTCGCTCAGCCTGACCCCCATGTTGGGCAGCCGGTATCTGCGACAAGGCCGGCACCAGGAGGGAGGGCCGGTGGGGCCGCGCGGATTCTATGGAGTTCTGGAGTCCGGCTTCAACCTGCTGGCGCGGGCTTATGAAGGCAGCCTGCGCGTGGCCATGCGGCACCGCCTGGCGACGCTGATGGTGGCCATCCTGATGCTGGCCGGAACGGTCTATCTGTTCCAGGCCATGCCGACCGGCTTTATTCCCAGCCAGGACAGCGGTTTCATGTTTGCCGCCGTCATGGGCCCGCAGGACTATTCCTTCGAATCGATGGCGGCGCACACCCACGCGATCGGCCGCATCTTTCGCGCCAATCCGGAAATGCAGGACGTCGGCGTGTTCGTTCCCGGCCAGACCATGAACCAGGGCTTCGTGTTCGCCAGCACCAAGCCGCGCAGCGAGCGAGCGCACTCGGTGGACCAGATCATCGAGCGGCTTCGGCCGCAGACGATGAGCGTGCCTGGCGTTTTCACGTTCATTCAGAACCCGCCGCCCATCACCATCAGCGGGCAGAACATCGGCGCGAGTTCCTACCAGCTCACGCTGCAAAGCGCCAACCTGGACGAAATCTACGCCTGGGCTCCCAAGCTGATGGCCAGCATGCGGCAGATTCCCGGCTTTGTAGACGTGCAATCGGACATGCAGATCGCGAGTCCGCAGCTCATGGTGGATATCGACCGTGACCGCGCCGTAGCTCTCGGCGTGACGCCGCAGCAGGTGCAGGACGCGCTTTTCAGCGGCTTCAGCCAGCGCGAGGTTTCCGTGATCTACGCCCCGGCGGATCAGTATTCGGTAATTCTGGAGCTGCTGCCGCAATACCAGCGCACGCCGGAAGCCTTGTCGAAGGTCTACCTCCGCTCGTCGGGCGGCGCGCTGGTGCCGCTGGACGCTATCGTGCAGCAGAAACGGCAGACCGGGCCGCTCCAGATCAACCATTTCGGACAACTGCCGGCGGTGACCATCGGATTCAACCTGCGGCCGGGATTTTCGCTGGGCCAATCGGCGCAGGCGGTGGACGATGTGGTGCGGGAGCTCCGCATGCCCGCCACCATCAACACCAGCTTCCAGGGAACGGTGAAGGAATTCCAGCAGTCGTTCCAAAACCTGACGGTGCTGCTGGTGGTGGCGATCCTGGTGATCTACATCGTGCTGGGGATACTGTACGAGAGCTTCATTCACCCCATCACGATTCTTTCGGGGCTGCCCTCGGCGGTTTTCGGCGCGCTCCTGACGCTGGTGTTGTTTCACAAGCAGCTCGACCTGTTCGCGTTCGTCGGCATCATTATGCTGTTCGGCGTGGTGAAAAAGAACGCGATCATGATGATCGATTTCGCCCTCGATGCCCGCCACCGCGGCGCGAACGCCTACGACGCCATCTGGAATGGCTGCCTGCTGCGTTTCCGGCCGATCATGATGACGACCGTGGCGGCGCTGTTCGGAACACTGCCAATCGCTCTGGGATACGGCGAAGGCGGCGACGCCCGCCAGCCCCTCGGCCTGGCGGTGGTGGGCGGCCTGGTGGTGAGCCAGTTTCTGACGCTCTACATTACCCCTGTGATCTACCTGTATCTGGACCGCTTCGAACGATGGCTGAAAGGAAAGCCGAGCACCGCGCCGGTCGCAAGCGAAGCCGTGATGGGTTGAACATCGGAATGCAGAAGTCAGAGACGGAAGCCGGCGTTTCCGCCATTCTGAATTCTGTCTTCTGACTTCTAAATTCTCGCTTGCGACTGCCGGACTGTAAGCCGGTTTCTGTACCCTTGCGGGCGGTAGTCATTCCTCTGGGCCGGACATTTCTATCCGGCTCTAGCGACCTACCCGGAAGTAGTAGCGGGACGGGCCGTCCCTCCTCCCCTATTTGGTCTTGCTCCACGTGGGGTTTACCCTGCCACCGGAATCGCTTCCGGCGCGGTGCGCTCTTACCGCACCATTTCACCCTTACCGCGGCCTGACGGTCGCGGCGGTATATTTTCTGTGGCACTTTCCGTGGTCCGTTGCCGGACCCCCGGCCGTTAGCCGGCACGCTGCCCTGCGGAGACCGGACTTTCCTCCCCCGGAGACCGGGAGCGACTACCCGTCCGGCAGTCACATTTCATTATCCTCTTTTCGAATCGGCCGTACTACTCCGCACCTTTACGAGGTATTTCCGGTGTATTCTGAACTTAATTGCTGATTGTGCCCATTTGAACAGTGGGCGGGGCCTCCTGGCCGCCGGCGTCCGCCGGTAGTGCCGTCACAAGAGTACGACTTTACTCGGTTTCTCGCACCATTCGAGTCCAGTTTGAGGAGAGTACAAATACATGAAACGCTTGGCAGTACTCGGTGTGTTCGCGCTGGTGACATCTGGTTTGTTCGCGCAGGGATTGGACAATATTGGAGGCCAGACGAAGGATCAGTGGGAGGAGATCAATTTCGAATTCAACTCCACAATTCTTTCCGACGGCTATCCCAGCCTGCTGCGGCTGGCGGACCTGCTGAGTCAACATCGCGATTATCGCGTCAAGCTGGTGGGCAATACGGATTCCGTCGGTTCCGAGACGTTCAATAACCGGCTTTCGCTGCGGCGCGCCGAAGCCGTGAAGGCGTTTCTGGTGAAGTACGGAGCTTCGGCGGACCAGATCACCACGGGTGCGGACGGCAAACGGACACCCGAGGTGCCGAACGGGTCAAAGGAAGGACGCTTCATGAACCGGCGCGTCGTCATGACGCTAACCGATGGAACCGGGAAGGTAGTCGGCGCCGGCGGCGTGAGCGACGTCCTCAAGCAGATGCAGGATTTCATCCAGAAGCAGCAGGAGTGCTGCGACCAGATTCTGAAGCGGCTCGACAAGCTCGACGACATCCTGGCCGCGCTCAAAAACCTGCAGGGCGAAAACGACAAGCTGCGCAGCGAGATCGCGGACTTGCGCAACCAGCACAATGCCCTGGCCGACCAGGTGGCGCAGATGCCGAAACCCGTGACCGCGGAGCAGGCGCAGACCATTGCCCACAACGAAGCGACCGGAGCCGCCAAACAAGCGCAGGCGGACGCGGAAAGGCATAATCAGAAGTTCGCCCTCCTGGGCCTGGATGCCGGGCCGACATACGGCGGTGGACGCACCGGCGATTACACGGCCAGCGCGCGCGCCCGCTATTTCTCGCCGTTCGGCGGCGATGGCCAGCGCGCGGTGCAGGCGCAGGGCGAATTCCTCTACTATCCGGATCGCAAGGAAGGCCAGTTCGACATCGGTCTGGTGAACCGCTGGGGTGCGTTCCAGGCCGGCGGATTCGCCAGCTTCAAATTCATCGACTTCAAGCAATACCAGCAGGGCGGCGGGCTGGGACAGGCCGCCGGAATGCTGGATTACGTCTTCCGCCGCGGGCGCGTGGGCGGCTTCATTACCCGCGGCTTCAAAAACTATGCGGTCCTGAACAGCGTGACGCTCGCGCCTGGCGCGTACCTGCAAACGTTCGCGCGGGTGGTCAACCAGCAGGGCGCGAGCTTCCTGGTGGGGACATGGGGCGACGCCTTCGTCTCCGGCGATCTGGCTTACCTGCAATTGCGCGAGACACACAATTCCCGCCCGGGCGCGAACCTGAAACTGACACAGCCTCTGAACCCGCACGTGGCGCTGACCGCCGAAGCCCGCTATAACACCAGTTACGTGAGCCCGCAGGGCAGCGGCGAAATGGTCTTCGGCGTCGAAATGGGCAATTACATCAAACCGTCCGATTACGCCGGCACCAAGACGCCGGTGCCGATGGACGTGCCACGCATCCGCTACGAGTTCGGTACGCGGCGCGTGGGCTCCAGTCCGCCGATGGCGAACGCCGGTCCAAACCAGATCGGCATTCCGGCCGGCAACGTGACCCTGAACGGCTCCGGCTCCTACGATCCTCTGGCCGAGACACTGACCTACTCGTGGTCGCAGATTTCCGGACCGAATGTGGCGCTTTCCGCCACGAACCAGCCGGTGGTGACCTTCACCGCGGCCGCGGGGAACACATACATGTTCCGGCTGACGGTGACCAACACGGATCATCTTTCGAGCTCGGCCACGACGACGGTTTCCACGCAGTCGCCTTCTCAAGCACAAATCACATCATTCACGGCCACTCCGGCGACCATCCAGCCGGGCCAATCCGCCACGCTGAGCTGGACGATCAAGAATGCCACCACGGCCTCGATTTCGCCCAGCGTCGGCGCAGTGAACGCGCAGACCGGCTCGGCCTCGGTTTCGCCCACCAGCACCACCACCTACACGCTGACGGCAACCAACGCGAACGGTACGGTGACTCAATCCGTGACCGTTAGCGTTGGGGTAGGCACGGCGCAGATCGTGCGCTTCGCGGCCAGCCCGATCAACATCCAGCCGGGGCAGACGTCGACCCTGAGCTGGGCGACCAACGGCGCCAGCACGGTGACCATCACGCCGGGCATCGGCGCGGTGGAGGCGAACGGCAGCACCACGGTGAAGCCGACGCAGACCACCACCTATACCCTGACGGCGACCAGCCCTGACGGCCACAGCGTTACGTCACCCGTGACGGTAACGGTCGGGCCCGGCTCCGTACCGCAGGTCGTCACGTTCGCGGCCAATCCGCCAACCATCACCGCGGGTCAATCCTCCCAGTTGTGCTGGCAGGTGGCCAACGCGACCTCGATTTCCATCACGGGCATCGGTAATGGTCTGGCGGCCAACGCCTGCCAGACGGTAAGCCCGGCAACCACCACCACGTACACCCTGACCGCTACCAACGCCTCCGGCCAGATTCAGGCCAACGCAACGGTGAACGTCGGGGCGGTGCAGATTATTTCCTTCACCTCGAGCCCGTCGTTCTCCATCTCGGGCCAACCCGTGACCCTGTCATGGCAGACCCAGAACGCCAGTTCAGTGGTCATTACCGGCAATGGCGCGCCGCCGCAGTCGCTGCCCGCCAATGGCACGGTGGTGGTGGCGCCCGACGTCACCACTACCTACACGCTGACGGCGTACGGAGCCGGCGGGCAGACCGTAAGCGTCAGCATCAGCGCGGTCGTCCGATAGGGGCGGCTGCAACACCCCCGGGGATCGCGGTTCCGCGCCGGGCGCGGACCGCGGTCCACTCTTTTCCCCGGCCGGTACGTTAACCGTTACTAACCGTCCTTTAGGTTCAAACTGTGTGTGCGCAAACTATTGGACATGACACCGACAATTCCACCGACGCTACACACCGCCTGGGCGCTCGCCCTGTTTCTGGCTTTGGCCGCCCTGTTGAAATGGAAGCACCGGCGGATGTGGGTGGAGCACAGGATCAACCGCGGCCTGAAGGCGTTTGCGACGACCGGGCCATTAGACCGCATGGCCGACGAGTATATCCCGACCGCTTCCGAGTCGCGATCGATGCCCCGTTGTGAAGTTTCGCAGGTCCACTAACTGCTTTTCCGTCAGTGGCATACGGTTCGTTGAAAACAGCGGATTCTCATCCGCGTTGCCGTGAAGGACGGCCGGCGGATCCGTCGCGGCGACGCTGCGACCTGTTGATTTCGCTAAACCTACCGGCTCACGGCCAGAATCGTGAAGCTGTCCGGCTTCATCTGGGCGCGGCCACCCCCGGCTGGGGGCGCGGCGTATTCGGCGCCAATCAGAACGATGCGGTCCTTCTTTTCGTCCAGCGTGAGGGTCTTGGCGCTGGGCATCGTGTCAACCGTCTCTTCGACTTCGAAGCTGGTTGGACTTTTTTCCTTGACTACCGTCAGAGTGCCGTCCCTCTGTGAGCTGAAGGCTTCCATGGTTTTGGGATTGAAGACCGTGCCATCGACGCCGGCGCCGATCGGAAGCGTGGTGAGAACGGTTCCGTCCTCGGCCTTCAGAATGACCATGTTCTGCGGATTTCGGCAGGAGGCGAAGAGGATGCGGTTCTTGACGTCCATGGCGAGGCCGGCGCAGCCGCCGCCCTTGCCGGTGAGGTCGTATTGGCCGGTCTTCTTCATCTCCTTGGCATCCACCACGGCGATGGCGTCCTTGTCCTCGAGGTCGATGTAGATGTGGCCCTTGCCGTCACTGGCAGCCTGCTCGGGCGCGCCGCCCAGGTCGATGGTGCCGGCGACGTCGCCGTTTTCGGCGTTAATGACGGTCACGTTCGGCGCGCGGTGGCTGAAGACGTAGATCTTGTCTTGGAACGGGTCGTGCATGATGCCGTCAGGGGAACCCTGTACATCAATCGTCTTGATGGTCTTCAGCGTCTTGGTGTCCCACATGAGCACGGGGTTGGAACTGGCGAAGCCGTGGTGAGTCTTATCTGAAACGGCCGCGCCGTGGACTCCCTTGGCTCCGGGAATCTCGCCCACCTGACGGAAATCGTCGAGGTCATAGACCATCACTCGGCCCTCGGCGCCTGTACGGGGGACATAGAGCTTGCGCTCCGAGTTGTCGGCATAGACGTAATCGAAGCCTCCCGCGCCGCCGACCATCACTTTCTGCGAAACCTTATACGGCGCCGCCGCCAGAGCCAGCACAGCCGCTCCCACGGCAATCAGACAGTTCCTTCTCATGTGTCCTCTCCTTCAGGGGAATCATACTCCAGAAGAGGAGAGGCCTGGCGGAAAAGAATGTTAACCGCAGATGAATCGCTCAGGGCCCGGGGCTGCCCTGACGGATGACAACCGGACCGCTTAGGGCGTTGCTGCCAGATCGCCCTGCACTCCTCACACAGAAAGCGGTCCATGGGCAGAGCTTACTACAGGTACATCATAGGCGATACAACCCGCCTGTCCTCCACCATTACAATTGAACTGTGACCGACACCAGCCTGCTGGAGCATCTCGCGCGGCTGCCGCATGCGCGGGGCAATTTCAAGCAACTGGTGCGCGAACTGGGGACACGAGGCGAAGCGCGGCTGGGACTGGAGGCGGCGCTGGCGCGGCTGGTGGCACGCGGCGAGCTGATCGAACTGCGGCCGGGGCATTACACCGTTACCGCCCGTAGCCGCGAGTATGCCGTGGGGCGGCTGGAGATGCACCGGGCCGGCTACGGGTTCCTGATTGCGGAGCGGCCCATCGAGGGGATCCAGGGCGATGTCTTCATTCCACCCGAATCGGCGGAAAAGGCCATGCACGGCGACCGCGTGGTCGTGCGGATTGCGCGCATTGAATCGGGCGGGCGGGCGGACGGCGAAATTATCAAGATTCTGAAGCGCGCCCATCCGGACGTGGTGGGCGAATTCCGCATCGGCAAGCGCGGGCTGTACGTGGTACCGCACGACGAACGGATCCACCAATGGATCGAGATTCCCGAGGGCATGGAATTCCCGCCGGCTGCACCGTCGGTGGACCGCATCGGCGCGGCGGCGGTGGATGTGGAATCGGTTGAGGATCTCGACGGGATGATCGTCAACGTCGAACTGCTGGAATACCCCGAGAAGGGGGAAGGACCGGTGGGCCGGGTGATCGAAATCCTCGGCCGGCCGGATGATTTCGGCGTGGATGTGGAGATCGTCATCCGCAAACACCACCTGCCGCGGCGGTTTCCACCGGAAGTAGTGGAAGAAGCGGAGGGGATTCCGCTGGTGATCACGGCGCGTGAACTGGAAGGGCGGCGCGACTTCCGCGGCATGGACGTCGTCACCATCGACGGCGAGACGGCGCGGGATTTCGACGACGCGGTGCACGTCGAACGTCTGGCCAACGGGAGTTACGTGCTCGATGTGCATATAGCGGACGTGAGCCACTACGTGCGACTGGGAACGCCCATCGACGCCGAGGCCCGTTTACGGGGAACCAGCGTCTATTTTCCGGACCGCGCGATTCCGATGCTGCCGTTCGAGCTTTCGACCAACATCTGCTCGCTCAATCCTCACGTGGACCGGCTGGTGCTTTCAGCGCTGCTCGAGATCGACCATCAGGGCGAAATCGTCAGGCAGGAGTTTACCAGCGGTGTCATACGCAGCGTGGAGCGGATGACGTATACCGACGTTCACCTGCTGCTCGAAGGCGATGCCGGACTGCGCGAGCGGTACCAACCGCTGGTGGAGCGGTTCGAGCTGATGAAGGAGCTCGCTCTGATCCTGAACCGCAAACGCGTGCGGCGAGGATCGATCGATTTCGACCTCCCCGAGCCGCTCATCGAGTTCGACGAGTGGGGCGCGATGACCGGTGTGAAGCGCGCGCCGCGCAATATCGCGCATCGGATCATCGAGGAATTCATGCTGGCGGCCAACGAGGCTGTGGCCTCGCACCTGGAAAGAACGCTGCCGGAATCGCTCTACCGCATTCACGAGAAGCCCGACCCGCGGCGGGTGATGGAGTTCGAGGATGTAGCGGCGCATTTCGGCTATTCGCTGGGTGTGGGGGCGATTCCCGTGAAGAAGTTCGGGTACACCAACAAGCACCGGGACGGGACCAAGGCGCGGCGGGAGATCGTACTGCCGGAGGCCGATTTGAAAATTTCGCCGCGCATGTATCAGCGGCTGGTGGCGAAAATCGAGGGCAAGCCGGAAGAGCGGATTCTGAGCTACCTGATGCTGCGCTCGCTCAAGCAGGCCAAATACAGCACCGAGAACGTGGGCCATTTTGCGCTGGCGGCGGACACGTACACGCATTTCACCTCGCCCATCCGGCGGTATCCCGATTTGATCGTGCACCGGCTCCTGAAATCAAGCGAGGCGAAGGATTTGAAGCACGTGGCCGACGAATGCTCGCAATCGGAGCGGCGCGCGGCAGACGCGGAGCGCGAACTGGTGGAATGGAAAAAAGTGAAATTCATGGCGGAGCGCGTGGGCGAGGATTTCGACGCGCTCGTCATCAGCACCACCAAGTACGGGCTGTTCGTGGAACTGGCGGACCTGTTCATCGAAGGCCTGATTCCCATCGACACGCTGCCGGGCGACCAATACACTTATCAGGAGAACGTGCGCAAGGTAGTGGGGAAGCGGTCGCGCCGGGAGTTTTCCATCGGCGACCGCGTGCGCGTGATCCTGGACCGCGTGGATGCCAATGAGCGAAAGCTGCAATTCTCCTTATTTGAGGACGACACCCGAAGATCTGGCGGCCATTCCCGGCGGCGAGTTTCTCATGGGGCAGGCAAACGGGCGCGATGACGAGCGTCCGGCCCACCGCGTGCGCGTGGCGCCGTTCCGTCTGTGCCGGTTTCAGGTGACAGAGGCGGATTACACGGCGGCCTTCGGCCGCGTGGGCAGGCCGGGAGGCCTACCCCACCTGCCAGTGACTTCGGTCAACTGGTTCGACGCCGTGGCGTTCTGCCGCTGGCTTTCCAGGCAGTGGGGATTCGTGATGCGGCTGCCGACCGAAGCGGAGTGGGAATTCGCGGCGCGCGGCGGAATGGAAGAGAAGCTGTACCCGTGGGGCGACGAGCCGCCGCAGGCGCGGTCTGGATACGGAGAGAAGTGGAAGGAGGGGCCGGAGCCGGCGGGACAGTCGGCGCCCAATGGCTACGGGCTGTTCGACATGTGCGAGAACGTGCACGAGTGGTGCGCGGACTGGTACGGCCCGCGGTATTACGAGGATTCGCCGGCAGAGGATCCGCGCGGGCCGGAAACCGGAACGCGGAAGGCATCGCGCGGCGGCGCGTGGCGCCACCACATCAAGATCGCGCGCTGCGCGGCCCGGAGCAGCATCCCCCCGGAATTCCGCTACGCAGATTACGGGTTTCGGGTGGCGGCGGATCGCTAGCGCACGTTTTCGTAAATACTCCCTGAGGTCGCGGCTCCGAATGAGGCTTCGATCAGAGCCGCGACCGCAAGGGAGCGGTCGGCGGGAATACGATGCCGAACTTCTGAAATGGTGTACTTAGCGCTCACGCCCGGCGAGCTAGGATTCGGGCGCTGGTGCGGTTGCGACCGGATTCGGCGGATTCGGAATAGTAGAGGATTTTCCAATCCGCGAAGTGGCGGCGGAGTTCGCCGGGCTGCAGCAGATAGTCGGGATTGTGGCCGCCGGACGCACCGTCGAGCACGTGAATGGCGCCGGCGAAGACGCCGCCGGGACGAACGCCCGCCCGGATCGAGGGAAAGAGGTCGCGCTGCAGGTAGTAAAAATCAAGGATGAGATCGTAAGCGGCCGGCACGATACGGAACTGCCCGGCTTCCAGATCGGCGAGTTCGGCCTCGATGGTGAGTCCGGCGCCTCGCTGGCGCAGAATGCGAATGGCAGCCGGGGAAGAATCGACAGCCGTCACCTGCCAGCCTAGCGAGGCAAGATAGAGCGCGTTGCGGCCGGCGCCGCAGGCGACGTCGAGTGCGCGTCCGGGCGGAACCAGGTCGGCCACCTCCACCAGGAGAGGAGCCGGCGTGAAATCAAGATGGGCGGGGTCGGAAAAGTGCTCCTCCCAGTTACGGGGCATGAGAGTAGGTCCGGTTCAACGCACTGCAGTGCCGCTCATTCCGGCAGCGGTTTGCCCTTGGTTTCCGGCGCGAAGGGCAGTGCGGCCAGGCCGACCAGGAAAACCAGGCACATGGTGACACCGGCGTAGCGCATCGGTTCGGCCCGGGAGCCGAAAACATCGCTGGTAAGATAGCCGAGAGTGAAGGGGCCGGCGGCGGCCGCAAACCGGCCGACGTTATAGCAGAAGCTAGTGCCGGTGCTGCGCAGGCGGGTGGGAAAGAGCTCGGCGAAATAAATGGCGTAGCCGCCGAAGAGGGAAAGCTGGGTGAAACCCATCAGCGGGATCATCCAGAAGATCTGGCTGATCTCGCGCAGGTTCCAGAAGGTGTAGGCAGTCATCGCCATGGCGGCCACGAAGCTGATCCCGAAGGCCTTCACGCGCCCCATGTACATGGTGAGGTAGGTGAAGGCATAGATGCCGAAAAAGGCGCCGAAATTTTGCAAAAGGGAAGTAGCGCCGATCCAGGTTGTTGTCTTGCCGGCCAGGGCGGCGCCGGCGAAACCCTGGGCGCGGAACGTTTTTTCAAGGACGGGCCGGAAAAGGTCGTAGCTGAAGAACCCGATGCCCCAGAGGCCCACGATGCCGGCGAACCCCAGCAGGAAACCGACAATGGAATTGCGGCGCCAGCGGGCATCGGAGAAGAGCTCGCGGTAGGAGCCGAGCTGCTGGTGCTGCGAGCGCGCCTTCAGCCACTGCTCCGGTTCCTTCAGCTTCTTGAACACCAGGAGCGCCAGCGGGGCGGGAATCGCGCCCGCCAGGAATTCCCAGCGCCAGGCGCCGGTGATGGAGCCCATGAATTCGAGCTGGCCGAGAAAGATGCCGACCACGGCCGCCATCATGTTGCCAACGGCGGAGGATGCCTGGACCAGGCCCAGCGCGTAAGGCCGGGCACGCGCGGGGACCACTTCCGCCACCAGGGCCACACCGATGCCGAACTGCCCGCCCACGCCCAGGCCGCAGAGGAAGCGGTAGACGTTGAAATCCCACACGCTGCGGGCGAGCACGCTGAGGCCGGTGAAGATGGTGTACGAAAGAATGGTGATCATCATGGTGCGGGCGCGGCCGATGCGGTCGCCCAGCACGCCGAACAAAACGCCGCCGAGCGCCCATCCGATCATGAAAATGGCAGTGGCATAAGCCGCCTGCTGATCCACGATGGAACCGCTGGCATGGCCCCCGAGCAGCTCGCGCATGGCCGGCTTGCGGGCGAGATTGAAAAGCTGCTGGGCCATGGTGTCGAACATCCAGCCCATGCTGGCCACGGCGATGACGAACCACTGATAGCCGCTAAGGTCGCGATACCAGACGTATCGGGCCTCGGCCGATGGGGAGCCGGAAGGAGACATGGAAGAACCAGTGTACATCCGGGGGCCTTCGATTTTACCGGAGGGGCGCTCACACGCCGACTTGCACGAAGAGACCACCGGCCGGCAGAGTCCGGGCTAGCGACAAACCGTCAACTTGGATCAGTACCGAGGGGCGAGGCGGAAACGCCGCGGTGGTATCCTACGGGCGTCGGGGAGGAACCCTATGGTCGGCGATGTCACTGAGCCCGAAGGTGATTCCGCAGAGGAATCCGCAGGTGATAAACCGCACGGCAGCTTCCCCATCGTTGGAATTGGCGGATCTGCGGGGGCTCTGGAGGCCGCACGCGACCTGCTCAGGAACATCCCCGCGGACACGGGAATGGGGTTCGTCTATATCCAGCACCTCGACCCGACACGCAAGAGCATTCTCGCCGAGATCTTTTCCAGAGAGACCAGTATGCCGGTTGTGGAGGCAACCGAAGGCCTCAAGGTGAGTCCCGATCACGTCTATGTCCTGCCTCCCAACCGGACAATGGCCATCTCCGGCGGTGTGTTGCGGCTAGCCGAGCGGCTGCTACCCCCGGGCCTGCATTTTCCAATTGACGAGTTCCTTCGTTCCCTGGCTGACGATCAGGGCACCAGTGGCATCGCGATCGTTCTTTCCGGAGCCTCTTCCGATGGCGCACTTGGCTTGCAGGCTGTGAAGCAAAGCGGCGGGATCACCTTCGCACAGGACGACTCCGCCAAGCATGCCACCATGCCGCATCATGCAATCAACACCGGTGCGGTCGATTTTGTG
>DATJMP010000275.1:0-4854 GCA_035508655.1 Bryobacteraceae bacterium | reverse complement strand
CACGGGCAGAGAGTTAATGTGGTCACCGGACGGGTGGATTCCACCGCTGGATCCCAGGCGAAGCGAACGGTGGCGGGAACGGCAGTGGGCGCGGGAACCGGGGCGGCAATCGGAGCCGCGGCGGGCGGCGGAACGGGAGCGGCAGTCGGAGCGGGAGTGGGGGCAGCGGCGGGAGCGATGGCGGGAAAGCTAACAGGCAAAGGCGTTCAGATTGCTCCGGAGACCCGCTTCACGTACAAGCTGACACAACCGGCGGTCATCCAGTCCGAAGCGGCGGGGAAGTGACGATGCGATCCATTGCCTTGCTTTTCGTGCTGTGGGCTTCCGCTCATGCGGACAGCCTGGTCCTCCGCAACGGTACGCGAGTTACGGGCCGGTGGTGGGCCGCGGACGCGGACGTTATCAATTTTCTGGTGGACGGCCGGCGACTGGAACGGTATCCGCGAGCGGAGGTGACGGAGGTAGTGTTCGGCGACGAGACGGTGGCGAATCCGGCACCGGCGGCGGCAGCGCCCCCGAGCGCACCTGCGGTTGCGGCGGCACCGGCGGCTGCAGCCAAGTCCACCGGGACCGCGGCGGCGCTGAGGGAGCCGGAAGAGATCGGCGTGGTGTATTTCGAAGACGCGGGCGGCCACCTGGCGCCATTAGAAAGGATCGCCGCTGCCGGACATCGCGGAACCACCGGCTTTGGCGGCCGCCCAAGCCAGTATTGGGACATGCCCGGCGCGCGATCGTCCTTCCGTCTGAGGACTGACTCCCGGCTGGTGTTCGTGGTGGAGATGCCGGGCGGCATCGGGCCCGGGGCGTTCCAGTTGTATCCGCTCGAGACGAAGGGAAATACCCGCCGCACGAAGACCGGCAATGGCGGGCTGTTGACGGTTCCCCTGAGCATCCGAAGGGTTTCGGGCGATACTTATACTCTTACTCCGGCGACCGCTCTGGGACCGGGTGAATATTCGTTCAGCCCGTCGAATTCGAACGACGGATATTGTTTCGGCATCGACTAACCAGGTATGCCGGCGAGGACGCCGGCATGGCCGGCCGGGAGGCCGACGCTACGGGTTCGACTAAGTAGTAGGCTAATTTTTCGATTTTGGTTGCACTCCGTGGCGAACGCGGACGTCAATAGGGCGATGGGAAAGGTAGCCTTGCTGGGATTGGCCTGGGCTCTCGGTCTCCATGCGGCGGTGATTCGCGGGACGGTGCTGGAGCGCTCGAGCGGACACCCGATTGCCGAATCCCTGGTGGTGGCCGAACCCGTCGAAGGAACGCATGCCGCCATTCAGTCGGCGCGTTCGAACGCGGACGGGCAGTTCGAGTTCGCGGCGCTGCCTGCCGGAGCTTACCTGGTGCTTGCCTCCCACCGCGGCTTCGCGCCGGCGCAATACGGGCAAAAACGCTATAAGGGATCGGGCGTGCCGGTGGTGCTCGAAGAGTCGGACACTGCGCGGGTGGAGATCCGGCTGCAACGGTTCGGATCGATCAGCGGCACCGTTCTGGACGAGAACGGCGTAGGCCTGGCGGATCACGAAGTGGTGGCATACCGCAACAGCCGCCCGCCGGTGCTGGTGGCGCAGACGATCACGGATGACCTGGGCGCCTATCGTCTCTGGGGATTGGAGCCGGGGTCCTATCTGGTGCGGACACTGGGGAAGGAATACGCCGAGGGCCGCTATTTGCCGACCTTTGCACGGGAGACGGAGCGGCTGGAGGAGGCTTATGCGACCCAGATCGAGCTGGACACGGAAGCCGAGCATGTGGACGTCCGCCCGCTTGCGGGAAGGTTATTTACCGTGGCGGGGCGTGTGAGCGCGGCTCCGCAGTCCCCCGTAATGGTGACGCTGATCTCCGAGATGGGCAGCACGATGGCAACTGCGGACGCACGCGGGAATTTTCAATTCCCTCCGGCTGCCGCGGGGCGGTATGAATTGTACGCGGTGCAGGATGGCGGGCGAGTGTACCGCGGGGCGATGGCTGCGTATCTCCCGATCGTGATCGACCGCGACCGCAGCGATTTCCGGCTCAACCTTGCAGCCATACCAACGCTGAGTGTCGAAACGGTGGATGAGAAGGGGCAGGCGCTCGATCCCGGCGGAATGCAGATCTGGATTCGCCGGAAAGATTTTTCGGGGCAGGGGAAGGCACTGCTATTCCGCGGTCCTCAAGCGCTCGCGCCGGGGCGGTGGGAGCTGGCGCTGGCGCCGAACACGCAGTATTACACTTTGGCATTCTCCGGCCCGGGCGCGGTCGGCGGAGGCGAGGGGCGCGCCGATGGCTGGCACGAAATCGAACTGGCAGCCAGTGCAACCGCGCAGTTCACGCTTGCGCCGCATCCTGGCACGATACACGGCGCGGTTCAGGATAGCGGCAAACCGGTGGCGGGTGCGCCGGTTTTCCTGGAGGCGTATGACGTGGCATCGCGCCGGCGGGTGGGCGAACTCCGCTCGGCGCGGACCGATGTACACGGGCGGTATGCATTTTATGGGCTGGCGCCGGGAGATTACCGCCTGCTTGGGTCATTCGAGTTCCAGATGCCGGAGGAGGCGGAGATGAATGAGGCCCGGACCATGGTGGTGAAAGTCGCGGGAGGGCAGGACCAGGCGGTGGACCTGGACCTGTACACCATCCGATGATGCGCGTCTGCGCGGCAGCGGCACTGCTTCCGGTGTGCCTGCAGGCAGCGGTGATCCGGGGCGTGGTGGTGGAGAACCTGATGGGACGGCCGCTGGCGCGGGCAATAGTGGTGCTCCAGCCCGTCGGCAGTACGGCCGCCAGCGAACGCACTGCGCGCGCTAACGGAATGGGCGGTTTCGAATTCGAGTCGCTGCCGGCCGGCGCGTACATCCTGAGGGCGTCGCGCAAGGGCTTCATGTCTTCCGAGTATGGGCAGAAGCGATGGAATTCGGCGGGAACGCCCGTGGTGGTGGAAGAATCCGAGACGGCGTTCGTGAACATGCGGCTGCTGCGCTACAGCGCGATTACGGGCAGGATCGTGGACCAGAACGACATCGGTTTGCCGGACCAGGAGATTGTGGCGTACCGGCTGCGCACGCCGGCTGAAGTGGCGGTGCGTGCGAGAACCGACGACCGCGGGCGCTACCGGCTGTATGGGCTCGAGCCCGGGACTTACACGGTGCGCACGGCGGCGCAGCAATACATCGAGGATTCTTATTTGCCGACCTTCCCCGCGGCCACGGAGAAACTGCCGGAAGCGCGCACGGTGGATCTGTTTGCGGAACAGCAGGCGGATGGTGTGGATGTGCGGCCCGTGGCGGGCAGTTTGTGCAGCATCGCGGTAGAGGCGCGATCCTTTCCGCCGGGCGCCGTGATCCGCCTGACGCTGGCGTCGGAAATGGGACGGACGACAGTCTTGGGCACCGCGTACCAATTCACCGGGCTGGCGCCCGGCACTTACGACGTGTACGCGGAAACCAACGCGCAGCCGGGTGACAATGCGCCGGCGGCCTATCAGCGAATCTCAGTGTCTCATGACACGAAGGTTACACTGCTGGCGGAGACGCCTATCCCGGTGGTGATTGCGGGCGCGCCCGACGGCGATTCCGGCCGGATGTGGTTCCGGCACAAGGATCTGGCAGGGACGGGAGAGACCTTTACGGCCGCCCTCGTGCACGGACGAGCGGCAATTCCGGCGGGGCGCTGGGAGGTGATGCTGCAGCCGCCCGCGGGTTATTACGTCTCGTCGGTGATGGGCACGGGCGGGCCGCAGGGCAGGGCCGATGGATGGAACGAGATCGTCGGCCGGGGATACATCCGGTTCTCGGTGGCGGCGGGCCCGGGCGGTGTTCGCGGTACGGTCAGGAACTCGGGCGATGCCGTTGCCGGGGCGCCGGTTTACCTGGAAGGGTGGGATGGGCCATCCAGAAAGCGCGTCGGCGAACTAAAAACGACGAGAACGGATATGCGCGGCGTCTATTCCTTTGACGGTCTGGCGCCGGGTGAGTACCGGGTGTTGAGCACGTTCGAATATTCGGCGCCGGAGGCGGAAACCATGGGCGGGGCAGCGACTGAAGTAACGGTGGACGCACAAGCTGCGAAGACGCAGGACCTCGATCTGTATGTGATCCGCTAACGGCCCGACGCGCCGAACGTCACTTTTGCGTCGGGTCTTCCGGAGACCGGAGATCCGGCGAAGCGCCAGCGCCATTTTCGACCTGTGCGAGGGGAACTACGGTCTGGCTGGCGGCGTCCAATGATCAATCCGTACTTCCAGGAGTGGGAAAGATGATGCGTGTCTGTGCCTGTCTGGGTTTCGGGGCTCTCCTGTCTGCGGTGGCATTCGGCCAATCCACCGCCACGCCGGCGAAGTTCGAGGTGGCGGATGTTCACAAGAGCCCTCCCACCAATGAGCTGATTGTGCGGGGCCCGTTCTATACCAGCGGCCGCTACGAGTTGCGATTTGCGACCATGCTGGATCTGATCCGGATTGCGTATCACGTCGATGGCGAAAAAGTATTTGGAGGACCGAGCTGGCTGGAGCTGGATCGTTTCGACGTGCTGGCGAAGGTCCCCGCGGGCTCAACAGCCGAATCGCGCCGGACCATGCTGGAATCGCTGCTCAAGGACCGGTTCAAGCTGGCCGTTCATACCGACAGCCGGCCGGTGCCGGCTTTTGCGCTGACGGCGGGGAAGCATCCGGAATTTAAAGAGGCCGATGGAACGGGGGAGAGCGGGTGCAATTTCACGGTCCAAAACGCCGGCCGCGGGCAGCCCGCGCCCGGTACTCCGATCACACTGCCCGTGATTCTGTACACCTGCCGGAACACGAGCATGGCGGCGTTTGCGGACACGCTTCCGGCACTGGCGGGAGCTGGCCAATATTTCGAGAATCGGCTG
>DATJMP010000274.1:0-2808 GCA_035508655.1 Bryobacteraceae bacterium | reverse complement strand
CAGTACCGCCGTTTTTGCGCCGGCATGCTGGGTTCCTGGCTCTCACTTTATAATCGATCCACATGGCAGAAATGATCCACATGGCAGAAATAATGTACGGCAGGCCGGTTGCCGACCAGATCGATCAAGGCGTCCGCGCTGAAGTTGAAAAACTGCTACGAGACCACAACGTGATCCCACGCCTCGATGTGGTGCTTGTGGGCAAAAGCGCCGCTTCGCTGCGTTATGTCGGAAAGAAAATGGAAGCTTGTCGGCACATGGGCATGCATGCCGAGTTGCATCATCTGGATGACGACATCAGCGCTCCGGCGCTGCGCGACTACGTCCGGCGTCTCGGCGACGAACCCGCCGTCCACGCCATCCTTGTGCAACTGCCGCTGCCCCGCCATATTGAAGAGCCGCCCGCCGGCCTCAACAAGTTCGACGTATTTGACGCCATTCCCGGTCCAAAGGACGTCGACGGGATCTCTCGCTCCACTGTTCCAGAACTGTATCGCGCGCGGAGTGAGAACATGCTTCATCTGCCGGCCACCGCGCTGGCCGTCCGCCGGATGATCGCCTTCTACGGAATCGAAACGGAAGGCAGAATAGCGGTGATTGTCGGCCGCAATGACATTACGGCCAAACCCATTCATCACATGCTCGGCGGGCGCATGTGCAACGCTACCGCGGTATGGTGCCATCGTTACACGCGTCGCGAAGACCGTGACGCCTTCCTGCGGTCCGCGGACATCATTGTCAGCTCCGTCGGCAGTGAGCACTACCGGATTACAGCGGACCTGGTCAAGCCGGGAGCAGTGGTCATTGACGTCGCCACACGTGTGGGTACTGACGGCAAGCTGCATGGCGATGTCGACTTTGAAGCCGTGAAAGAGCTTGCTTCGTTCATCACTCCGGTGCCCAAGGGAGTGGGCCCGGTGACCGTGGCCGCCTTGATGGAGAACGTGGTACGCGCAGCCCAGTTCGCCGGCGGCTTACGCTCACCCGGATATGACTTCCAGTAACGGCAGGCGAATCGGAAGCGGGATAACTCGTGAGCGGTGGGCGACTTGGAAATGGGCCGATTTCCGATGACGCCGCGCCTCCAGTGATACGATATGGAGGCTGCACGATGGCCAAACTGATCTACGCTACGCCTACGTCGCTGGACGGCTATATCGCGGATGAAAACTACGAATGGTCAGCGCCGGACGAGGAGGGACTCGCTTTCATCAGCGATCACCTCCGCTCCATCGGCACGTATCTCTATGGACGCAGGATGTACCAGACGATGGCGGTTTGGCAGACGCCCGACGTCATTCCTGGCCGGACGGCGGCCAAGCTGGACTTCGCGCGGATCTGGCAGGCGGCGGACAAGATGGTCTACTCCAAATCGCTGGCGACCGTCTCTACGCCGAAGACACGTCTCGAGCGGGAATTCGACCCGCAGGCGGTTCGCGACCTGAAGGTTCAATTGCCTCACGATGTTTCGGTGGGTGGTCCCACGCTTGCCGCTCAGGCGATCCGGGCCGGGCTCGTCGACGAGTATCGTCTGTTCGTCGTGCCTATGATGATTGGCGGCGGCAAGCGGATCATGCCCGGAAACGTAAACGTAAAGCTGGATCTCCTGGACGAGCGCCGGTTTGCCAATGGATGGGTCTATCTTCGCTATCAAACGCGCACCTGAAGCGGCAATCGAACTGCTCGGATGGCCGTGGAATGTCCACCACCAGACTCGTCAATCCGAACCTGACCCTACCGGAAAACGAATCGGAGGTCGAACTTACATTCGGCCGCAAAAAGCTGCGCCTAACCAACCTGGATAAGCTCTTCTGGCCGGAACTGAACATTTCCAAGCGCGGGCTGCTTCAGTACTATATCGAGCTCGCCCCTGTGCTGCTGCCGCATCTGCGGGACCGCGCGATGGTGATGAAGCGCTATCCCGAGGGCGCGGCGGGGCCCTTCTTCTTCATGAAACGCGCCCCGGCCAAGCGGCCGGAGTGGATCCGCACCTGCGCCATCCGGCACCCGTCCGCCAGCGTGATCGACTTCCCGATGGTGGATGACCTCGCGTCGCTGCTCTGGATGGTCAATCTGGGCTGCATCGACTTGAACCCGTGGTACGCACGCTGCGACGACGTTTACCGGCCTGACTACCTGCATTTCGACCTCGACCCGGTTCCGGACGCCGGGTTCGAGTGCGTGCGGGAAACGGCGCTGCACTTGCGAGACGAGCTGGACGCGCTCCACATGCCGTGCTATGCGAAAACCACCGGTTCGCGCGGCATGCACATCTACGTGCCCATCCGGCGCGGCCCGGTGCAGAAACAGGTGTGGGGATTCGCCAAGGAAGTGGCGCGACGCCTGTCGGCGAAATTCCCGGAGCTGATCACCAGCGAATACCGAATTGCCAAACGGCCGGCCGGCCGCGTGCTGGTGGATTACAACCAGAACGCGTGGGGGCGGACGCTGGCGTCTGTATACTCCGTGCGGCCGCGGCGGCGCGCCACGGTTTCAGCGCCCGTGACGTGGGCCGAGGTGGAGCGAGGCTTTCAGATGGAGGATTTCCGGCTCGACAACATGCCGGAGCGCGTGCGCCAGTTGGGCGACTTGTGGAAGCCGGTAGCCGCCGCGCGCGGGCGCGTCGATCTGGAGCGGCTGTTATGAATCTCTCTCCCATGGACGCGTTGGCCGCACAGGAGCTGCCGCAAGGGCCGGAGTGGCAATATGAGCCGAAATGGGACGGCTTTCGCTGCCTGGCAGCGCGGCGCGCCCGCCAGGTGGAGTTGCAGTCGAAATCGGGCCAGCCGCTCGGGCGTTATTTCCCGG
>DATJMP010000273.1:0-9417 GCA_035508655.1 Bryobacteraceae bacterium | reverse complement strand
GATCCGACGGGTTGAATGGGATCTGCGCCATAGAGCGCGGCCATGACCGGGAGAGCTTTCCCGTGGGCTTGTAGTCCCCGAAGAGGACGTCGGTTAAACCTTCCCCTTCCGTGCCGGGCAGCCAGGCGGCGATGACGGCGTCAGCCTTGTCGAGAACGTCGCCGAGAATCATGGGCCGGCCGGAAAGGAGGACGACAACTAGCGGAATGCCGGCTGCTTTCAGGTTACGGACCGCGTCGAGGTCTTCCTGCGCGACGCTCAGATCGGTGCGGTCGCCTTGCATTTCGGCGTACGGCTTCTCGCCGATCACGGCGATGCCCACCGCGGCGCCGGACGCACTGGTGCCGTCCGGCGAGTAGGTCACCGTCACATTGGAGGCAACGGTCTTTTTGATGGCCGCCAGGACGGTAATGCCGCCCGGCGTGACCTCTCCGCTCTTGCCTTGCCAGTCGATCGTCCAGCCGCCGCACTGGCTGCCGAGATCGTCGGCGTTCTTGCCGGCTACGACGATGCGGGCAGCGCTCTTCGCGAGCGGCAGAACGCGATGGTCGTTCTTCAGCAGGACCAGCGATTCGCGGACGGCCTGGCGTGCGACGGCGCGGTGCGCGGGCGAGCCGAAATCCTTCCACAGCTTGCGGTCGGCCAGTTGCGAGCGCTTGGGATCCATCAGACCCATGGCGAACTTGACACGCAGGATGCGGGTGACGGCGTCATCGATGCGGGAAACGGGTATGGTGCCTTCCGCGACGAGTTGCTTCAGGTCCGCCATGTACTCCTTGTAGCGTGCCGGCACCATTCCCATGTCCATGCCGGCGTTGATGGAGATTCCGATGGATTTCTTGAAGCTGGGATCGATCTGGTCGATGGCGTTGTAATCCGAAATGAGAAAGCCCTGGAAGCCGAGTTCCTGCTTAAGGATTTCGGTGAGCAGGCGATGGCTGGCCGAACACTTGACGCCGTTCCAACTGCTGTAGGAGGGCATGATGGAGCCGGCTCCGGCTTTGATGGCCGCAATGTAGCCCGGAAGATGAATGCGGCGCAGCGTCGCCTCGTCCACGCGCGTATCGCCCTGATCGAGACCCTTTCCGTTATGAGAGGTTCCGAAGGTGGTGCCGCCGTCCGCAATATAGTGCTTGGCGCAGGCCAGAACGGCCAACGGATTCGCCAGGTCGGGACCCTGCAGGCCGCGAACCGCTGCCTCGCCCAGTTGCGCGACCAATTGGGGGTTTTCCGAGAAGCCTTCATACGTCCGGCCCCATCGCTCGTCCTGCGGAACGGTCACGCACGGCGCGAACGCCCATTGAATTCCGGTGGCGCGGACTTCGTCGGCGGTAATGCGCGCGATCTGCTCCACCAGGGCCGGGTTGCGCGTGCAGCCCAGGCCGATATTGTGCGGGAAGATGACCGCGCCGAGCACGTTGTTGTGGCCATGAAGCGCATCGACGCCGTACAGCAGCGGGATGCGCAGGCGCGAGCGGGCGGTGTGCCGCTGGATGCGGTCGTAGAGATTGGTCCAGGCTTCCAGGCTGTTGCCCTCCTTGGGGTCGGAACTACCGCCGCTCAGCACGGAGCCGAAATCGTAGGTCTCGATTTCAGTGAGATCCTTGATCTGATCCTGCTCCGGCTCCGTCATCTGGGCGATCTTCTCGTCGAGCGTCATGCGCGCCAGGAGCGGCTTGACCTGAGAATCAAACGAGGCGAGCGGCCGAGGCTGGGAGGCCGCGCGGGCCGGAGGATGAGTGGCCAAAAGGAGCAGCGTCGCGGCTGCGGCGAGCGCGGCGGCAAGGACGAGGGAGGGACCTTTCTTCATATGTGATCTCATTATCGGATATTCGGCCGCATGATACATTGGAAGGTAACCCCCTCTTTTTCATGAACAAGGAATCCATAGCGGCGGAGAAGTTTCAGCGTTTGTGCGAGATTATGGCCCGCCTGCGGGGTCCGGGCGGCTGCCCGTGGGATCGCGAGCAGACCTTCGACACCATCAAGCCTTACACCCTGGAAGAGACCTACGAGGTTCTGGACGCCATCGACCGGCGGGACTGGCAGGACCTGGCGGAGGAGCTCGGCGACTTCCTGCTGCAGGCGGTTTTCTACGCGCAGATGGCCTCGGAACAAGGGCTGTTCCGCATTGAAGACGCGCTGGATGCGATCAACGCCAAGCTGGTGCGGCGGCATCCGCACGTGTTCGGCGAGCAAGAGGCGGAAACGGCCGGCGACGTCAAACGGATTTGGGGCGAAGTGAAAGCGGCCGAGAAGAAGGCCAAGGGCAGGGAAGACGAAACGCTGCTCGGGCCGGTGCCGCGGGCGCTGCCGGCACTGGTGGAGGCGCAGCAGATCGCGGGGAGAGCCGCGGGAGTCGGTTTCGACTGGGAAAACGCGGAGCAGGTGATCGAAAAACTGGACGAGGAACTGGCGGAGCTGGCCGAGGCGCGGCGCCGGGCATCACCCGACGAGTTGGAAGACGAGTTGGGCGACCTTCTCTTCGTGGTGGTGAACCTGGCACGATTCGTCAAGGTGGACCCGGAGCAGGCGCTGCGCCGGGCCAATGCCAAGTTCCGCCGGCGTTTTGGTTATATAGAGCGCAAGCTGGCCGAGCGGGGCAAGACCCTGAAGGAAGCGGAAATGGCGGAAATGGAGGCGCTGTGGCAGGAGGCGAAGGCCAGCATGACCGCGGATGAACAGAGATGAGTAGCGCGATCGAGATTCACCAGTTGTTCAAGCTGGATGAATTTGAAGTGGTCCTGCGGCTGCAGGGGGAGATCTGGGGATTCGCCGATGTGGAATTGCTGCCGCTGCGGTTTTTCGTAGTGGTGAGCAAGGTGGGCGGCCATGTCTTCGGCGCCTACGATTCCGGGCGGATGATCGGCTTCTGTTTCGCCATTCCGGGAGTGAAGCCAAATGGGCAGGCGTATCTCCACAGTCACATGCTGGGCGTGCTGCCGGAGTACCGCAATTCGGGCATCGGCCGGCGCCTCAAACTGCGGCAGCGCGACGAGGCGCTGGCGCGCGGCATCAAGCTGATCGAATGGACGTTCGATCCGATGGAGTTGAAGAACGCCTTCTTCAACATCGAGCGGCTGGGCGCAATCGTGCGGCGGTATTACGAGAACCAGTACGGCGTGACGCAAAGCCCGCTCCACGGGGGGTTGCCGACGGACCGCTGCATCGCCGAGTGGTGGATCGATTCGCCACGCGTGCGGCGCGTGCTGGAAGGCGGGCGTCCGGCGACGCAGGCGGTGGAACGAATCGCTTATCCGGCCGATATCGCGACCATTCGCGCGGAAAAGCGTGAGTGTGCGCGAGAGATCCAGCGCACCAACGGGCAGAAGTTCATGGACACATTCGCGCGCGGCATGGCGGTGACGGCATTCGAGCGAAGCGAAACGGAAGGAGCCTATTTGTTGGAGCCATACGAATGAAACTGGAGCGGATCGTGCTGCGGCAGATCCAGATGCCGCTGGTGCATTTTTTCGAGACCAGTTTTTCGCGCACTTACAAGCGCGACATCGTCCTGGTGGAAGTGCAGGGCGAGGGCATCTCGGGCTGGGGCGAAGTCACGGCCGGCGAGAATCCCTTCTACAACGAGGAGTGGACCGGCTCGGCATGGCTGGTGCTGCGCGATTACGCGGCGCCGCGGTTGGTGGGGCAAGCCATCGAAAGCGCGGCCGGCGTGGCGCCGCTCACGCGGCACATCCGCGGGCACCGCATGGCGTGTGGAGGACTGGAGACGGCCGTCTGGGACCTGGAAGCACGGCGCGATGGCATGCCGCTGTGGCGCAAAATCGGCGGCGGCGCGCGGCGCGAGATCCCGTGCGGTGTGTCCATCGGCATCCAGGATTCGGTGGAGCAGTTATTCGAAAAAATCGCCTGCGAGCTGGAAGCCGGTTACCAGCGCATCAAGATCAAGATCAAGCCGGGTTGGGATGTGGACGTTGTCCGGCGCGTGCGCGAGCGTTTTCCATCCATCAAGCTGATGGCCGACGCCAATTCCGCCTATACGCTGGCGGATGCGCCCAGACTCAAACAACTGGACGAATTCTACCTGATGATGATCGAGCAGCCGCTCAGCCACGACGACATTATCGATCACGCGCAGTTGCAGGCGCAATTGCAGACACCCATTTGCCTGGATGAGTGTATTCGCACGGCGCACCATGCCGAGCAGGCCATCGCCCTACGCGCGTGCGGCATCGTCAATATTAAGCTGGGACGGGTGGGTGGATTCGCGGAGGCCAGGCGGGTGCACGACGTGGCGCAGGCGGCGGGCGTCCCGGTGTGGTGCGGTGGGATGCTGGAAGCAGGCATCGGACGGGCGCACAACATCGCCTTGGCCACGCTGCCCAATTTCGTGCTGCCGGGCGATGTTTCGGCGAGTAAACGCTATTGGAAGCGCGACATCATCCAGCCGGCCGTCGAGACGACTCCGCGCGGCACCATCGCCATTCGTGACGATCCGGGCTTCGGGTACGAACTCGACCACGATTTCATCCGCAGCATCACGGTGCGGGAGGAGATCATCGGTTGAACGCTGTTCAAGCCGTGGCAAAATTCGATTTGCCCGGAATGGAGCCAGACTGCCATGGCTTCGCGTAGCGCCCGAATGAGCCCAAGGACTGTTGCTACCGGGGCCCTGATCACGCTGCTGCGCGAAAATCGCAACTATCGGTATACATGGATCGGCCAGGTGGTCAGCGAGGTCGGCGACCATTTCAACAACATTGCCGTGTTCAGCCTGGCGGTGGCGACCACCCGCTCCGGGCTAGTGGTGAGCGGGGTGATGTTGTCGCGGGCGATTCCCGCCATGCTCATCGGACCTCTGGCGGGAGTGGCGCTGGACCGCTTCAATCGCAAGCACATCATGATCGCGAGCGACCTGTTCCGCGCGGTTGTGGCGGCGTGCTTCATGTTCACGGTTCACAGCCACAACACGTGGCTGCTCTACGTGCTGAGCGGGCTGCTGATGGGAGCCTCGCCGTTCTTCACCAGTGGACGATCGGCTATTTTGCCCTCGATCGCCACGCGCGAGGAGCTGCACACCGCCAATTCACTCACCCAGACCACCGGCTGGACCACGCTTACGATCGGTACGTTTCTGGGCGGCACGAGTGTCGCAGCGCTGGGTTACAACTGGGCGTTTGTGGCCAACGCGGCATCGTTCCTGATTTCCGCGCTCTGCATCTCCCGGCTGTATCTCAAGGGCCGCGGATTCGTTCCGCCGCCGCGCTCACTGGATGAGACCACTGTGGTTCGTCCGTGGCACGAGTACCGGGAAGGTCTTCGGTATATGAAATCCGTTCCGCTGATTCTCGGACTGCTCATGATCAACATCGGCTGGGCAACGGGCGGCGGAGCGGCGCAGATCCTGTTCAGCGTGTTCGGGGAGATCGTGTTCAACCGCGGTCCGGCCGGCCTGGGCATGGTGTGGGGATTCGCCGGGATCGGCCTGCTGTGCGGCGGCGCCATCGCGTACACGCTGGGCCGGCACCTCAGTTTTCGGAATTACAAGCGGACGGTGGTGGTCTGCTATATCATTCACGGGGGCTCGTACATCCTTTTCAGCCAGGCGCGCAGCTTTCCGTGGGCGCTGTTTTTTATCGCTCTTTCACGCGCCGGCGTCGGGATAAGCTCGGTATTGAATATGTCGCAACTGCTGCGCATTGTGCCGAACGGATTCCGCGGGCGCGTTTTTTCCACCATGGAATCGTGCCAGTGGTCGGTGATGATGCTGTCGATGGCGGCGGCCGGCGTGGCTTCGGAATACTATGACCCGCGGCTGATTGGGGCGGTGGCGGGCGCGTTGAGCTCGACTACGGCGGTCTTCTGGGGCTGGGCGCACTTCACCGGCCGCCTGCCGGAACCGGCGCGGGAAGGCGTGGAGCCGGCCGAGGTGGAGATGCGCCGGCAGGTGAAGATATGAAGGGCAAGGTGGTTCTGGTCACCGGCGCGGCCAAGCGGATCGGACGGGGTATTGCGCTGAAACTGGCTGAAGACGGCGCCCGCGTCGCCATTCACTATTCCACATCGGAAAGCGAGGCGCGGCGGACAGCGGAAGAGTGCGGCGGCGCGCCGCTGTTCCACGCCAACCTGGAGAGCGTCGACGAAATCGCGCGGATGTTCGCGGAAATCGGAGAGCGATGCGGCCGGCTGGATGGCCTGGTGAATAATGCGGCGCGGTTCACGCGCTTCGATCCGCTGGAGATTACGGAAAAGGATTGGGACTTCATTCATTCCGTGAACCTGAAGGCCGTCTTCTTCTGCTGCCAGGCGGCTGCGCGGCTGATGCTCAAGAGCGGCGGCGGAAGGATCGTGAACATCAGCTCACTGGGCGGCATCCGGCCGTGGGCGGAGCATGCTCACTATTGCGCATCGAAAGCGGGCGTCATGATGCTGACGCGGGCGCTGGCGAAGGCCTGGGCGCCGGAAATTACCGTGAATTCGGTGGCGCCGGGCGTGATCCCCTTCGAGGACATCGACGAGCGCGGCAAGGCGATGATCGCCGCCACGCCGGCCCAACGCGGCGGCACGCCGGCGGAGGTGGCGGAGGCGGTGCTGTATTTCCTGAAAGCCACCAATTTCATCACGGGTCAGATCCTGGCCGTGGACGGCGGATTGAGCCAGCGATAGCGCTCTGAGGTGTTGATCCGCGGCTACGCGAATTGGTCCTCTTCCAATCGCCGCTTCAACCGGTCCAGGCCCTCCCGAAAAATCGCCGGCGGGGTCAAAAGGCTGACGATAAGAAACGCCTCGGTTTCAAAATCATAAAAGAAACCGGGCTGCACCAGCACGTTCTCCCGATCGAGCATTTCGAGCGCCCATTCCTCTTCGCCGCGCGTCTGCGGCATACGGATGGTAAGGTACCATCCGCCTTCAACCGGCATGGCGCCCGCAGCCGAACCAGCCAGCGCGTCTTGCGCCCATGCCAGGTTAGCCATCGTGCGCTCACGGATCTGCCGCTGCACTTCCATTCCCGCGGCCAGCAGCGCCGGGGCAGCGCACTGCACCGGCGTACTCACCGAGAGATACGTGTCGGCGATCCACTCCAGCTTCTCCATGGCTTCACGGCGCGCAGTCTCCGGACCGCTCACGGCAATCCAACCCAGCTTCATCTGGGGCAGCCCGGCTACTTTGGAGAGGCCGCTCATGGAAAACGCCAGGGCGCCGCTCGCATTGAGCAGGCTGTCCACGCGGCTAGGATCAGGTGAGAATGCGTAATCGCAAAAGACTTCGTCCGAGATCAGCGGCAGCCCCACCTCGGCCAGCCACTTCAATTCCGCCCGCTTCACGTACGAGCCCGTCGGATTATTCGGATTGACCAGCACGATTGCCCGCGTTCGGTCCGTAATCGCAGCTTGGAGCGCATCACGGTCAATCGACCACTCCCCGTGCCACGCCAGCGGGTACTGCCGCGCCTCCACGTTCTCCATGGTGGCCAGAAATTCGAACAGCGGATACGAAGGCCGCGGCACCAGGACCTGGTCGCCGGAGTCGCAGAGCAGCTTAAACAGGTAGGCGTAGGCCTCGCTGGTGCTGGCGGTGAGCAGGATGCGATCGGGTTCTATCTGCCTGCCGCTCACCGCATAGTAGCGGGAAATGGCCCCTCGCGCGTCCAGCGCCCCTGCCGCCGAAGGCTCGTACAGCAGAACGCGCTGGTCCGACAGCGCTGCCATCACCTCCGCCGGATAAGCGAGGTCCGCGCGGGTGGGATTCGACTCGGTCAAATCGAGCACGGGCACTCCGGCCCGTTTCTTCTCGCGCAGAAGCTCCGTCAGGCGATTGGGGTGGGCATCCCAATGAAATCGCGAAGAAAACATGTACCTGCACAATTGTATCCGCCCACACGGTAACCTGAATAGTGGAGACTTGGGCCTGGCGGCCTTTGGTCGCCTCTCCAGAGGCTCCGAAACAACGGCCACGCGATAAAAAAATTATGCTACCGAGAATCATGCCGAAACGACTTGTATGGGTCTTGATGTGCAGTGCGGTGGTGTGGGCTCAAACCACGCCACCCGAAGCCCTGCCGCCCATCGACCGCGCCGTGCAGTTGCCTCTTTCGGGCCGCACCGGTGCGGAAGGAACCGTCGTCACTGTGCAAAACCCCCTGCCCAGCGGCTTGCAGAGCGTGAATACAATCACCAGCACGGTTCAGGTGCAGGGAGCGTACCAAGGAAGCGTGCCCTCCGGTGCGGAGCCGCATGGCGAGCTGGCTCTCTCGCTCGACGAGGCGATTCGCCGGGGCTTGCAATACAACCTCGGCGCCATCGGCTATCAGAACACCACCCTGCAGGCACTGGCTCTTCAGAAGATAGCCCGCAGCGAGCTGCTGCCCTACGTCGCCGGGGATTTGCTGGTCACCTCCGAGGAAATCAACCTGGCGGCTCTCGGTTTCAGCGGTAATCTGTTTCCCGGCTTGCACATCCCCACGATCGTCGGTCCATTCCACTATTTCGATGCGCGCGCGGGCGTCTCGCAAAGCGTGATCGATTTTTCGAAGTGGCGCAACTACCGTGGCGCGCAGGAGAATGTACGCAGCACGCGTTTATCGGCCGAGGATTCGCGTGATCTCATCGCGCTTGGCGTCACCGGCGCCTACCTGCAGATCATCGCAGCAGCCGCACGGGTGGATGCGGTCCGTGCCGAAGTCGTAACCGCGGACGCCACGTGGCGGCAGGCCACGGACCGGCTCGCCGCCGGTGTTTCGCCGCTGATCGACGTGACCCGCACACGCGTGGAGTTGCAGATGCAGCAGCAGCGCCTGACCGCGGTCGCGAATGATCTGGCCAAGCTCAAGATCGCCCTGGGCCGCATCATCGGGTTACCGCCCGGCCAGGAGTTCAGCCTTAGTGATAACGTGCCATACGCGCCCTTGACCTCCATCACGCTAAGCCAGGCCCTGGATCGCGCGTATGCCAACCGCGCCGATCTCAAAGCGGCGCAATCGCAGGTGCGCGCGGCCGAACTGGTGCGGAAAGCGGCTGTGGCCGAGCACTACCCCACCGTGGAGTTCAACGCGGATTACGGGGTGATCGGCACCTCGCCCGTCAACAACGTGGGCGGTACCTACAGCGTCACCGGCGCCCTGCGGGTGCCGATCTTCGAGGGTGGCCGCATCGGCGGCGATATCGCGCAGGCGGATGCCGCGCTGGCCCAACGCCGCGCCGAGCTCCAGGATCTCCGCGCCCGCATCGATGCCGAGGTCCGCACCGCGATGCTGGACCTGGCCGCAACCGCTGCGCAGGTCACGGTGGCGGATAGCAACCGCGGCTTGGCCGCAGAGACGTTGACGCAGTCCCGCGACCGCTTCAGCGCCGGTGTCACCGACACGCTGGAAGTCGTCCAGGCTGAGGAGACCGTGGCTGCCGCGGCGCAGGATTACATCTCCAGCCTCTACGCCCACAACGTCGCCAAAGCCACCCT
>DATJMP010000272.1:0-6129 GCA_035508655.1 Bryobacteraceae bacterium | reverse complement strand
GCCAGTAGTTCGGCACCGACGCGGAGAAGGCAGCCGAGGAACAGCAGGAGCATAGCGGCGAACATCAGCGCCGGGCTAAAGAGCAGGCGCATGCCGGAAAAAGCGGGGAGAACACGCTGGCCGACGGCGAAAACCATGAGGCCGAGGAATCCGACGGTGAGGGCGTGGCGCGAGGCACCGGCGATGCCGTGGGAATCCGCGGCGAAGGCGGCGGCGATGCCGAGAACGGCGGCCAGGACGGCCCAAGCGTAGGCGTGGCGGTTGAAGTTCGGGAAGGTGGGGTGGACGCCTTCCGTCTTGGCCGGGCGCTCGGCGGACTCGAAGAGGCGGAGGGCTGCGGCGGCCGTGAGGATGGCGGCGGCAAAGAGGAAGGCGGAGGGGATGACGAACCCGGCCAGCGCGGCGAGAACGCCGGAGAGATTGACCGCGACGGCGGCGAGAAGCAGGCGGCCACGCACCGGGCGCAAACCGAGGAAGACCGGCAGCCAGCGGGCGCTGAAGCCCCAGACGAACGGAACCAGGCAGCCCCAGGTCTGGAGCGCGAGGAGGCGGAGGTCGAGGGACGGAGGAAGATCCGGGGAGGCGTAGGCGCGGGAGGCGACGAGGGCAGCGGCAAGATTGGCGATCAGGGCCAGCAGGAGGCCGACGGAGCCGGCGATGACGACCAGGATCCAGGACTCCAGCTTGGGCCGGCCGGCTGCCCTGTTTTGCGGCCGATGGCCGGAGACGGAGCGGAAAAAGATGAGGAACGCGGTGAGTTCCAGAGCGGCGGAAACCGGCAAAAGCAGACGCCAGTGCCAGGCATAGACACCGGCCAGCCAGCGGAGAGTCACGCCGGCAGTCCAAAGGACCCAGGACGTCCAGACTGCCGAAAGGGCCATGGGCGCGAGGCGGCGGAGTTTGGGAATGGAATAGTAGCCGATGCCGAGGATGAACGTTCCGATCCAGCCGAAAATCTGAGCGTGGCCGTGGGCCTGCACCCATGCGGACAAGATCGATTCGGGCGCATGGCGAGCGCTGATGGCGAACAGATTCCAGACACCGAGGAAGGTGCCAGGCAGGAGCATGAAGAAAAGGCCGGTGCCGATGTAGAGGATGAGCAGGCGGGAAAGCGCGAGTTCCCGGCGGGCGGTGGCGGATGGGGAGGGAGGCGGGGGTGATTTGTGGCCGCCGGCCGGGACCCGTTTGATTTGGGTTAGGGTCATGGGAAGCTCCTTCTGGTTCGTGCAAGCTATGCCGGCCAGGAGGCCGGCGCTACGGGTTACCGCGAGCTCTCCATGGCGACGGCGCGGGGGAAAAGGATGTTGTTTTCCAGGTGGATGTGCTGGTGCAAATCGGCTTCGAAAGCTACCAGAGCCTGGTATAGGGCGCGATAGCTGGCGCAGGCATCGGCGGGCAGTGCGTAGCCGTTGCTGGCGGTGCGGAGATCGCGGAGCGCTTCGCCGGCGCCATCGTGCTCATTGACCATCATGGCGACGGGGTTGCGGACGCTGCCGAACGGGGCGGGCGGGAAGGGCGTTTTTTCGACGACGGCTTCTTCCATGCGCACGATGAAAGGGAAGAGGACCAGTTCCTCTTTCATGAGGTGCAGGCCGAGCTCATGGCCGAGAGCGGCGAACGTCTGCCGCATTTCTTCCAACTCCGGGTGGCGGGTGCCGTGAGCGGCGCAGACCTTGTTGAACAAGGGCACGAGGCGGGCCACTTCGGCACGAGTGAACTGGTGATGGGTGTTGCGGATGTGCGCGATCAGGTCGGCGAGGGGCTCTTCGTTCCAGTTATGGCTGGAAGAGGTGGCACGGGCAGTCTCCGCGGCCATATCCAGGGCGTCGTTCACCATTTCGGGGGACAGGCCGGATATCCGGCAGGCCTCATCCAGAGTGCGGCTGCCATTGCAGCAATAATCGATTCCCAGTTTTTCGAAAATCCGCTGGGCGGCTGGATTTTCCGCCGCCAGTTCACCTACCGTCTTCGCCGTCGTTGTGCTCATCTTTTCTTCTCCAAGTTCGAGAGTAAAGGGAGCGCGGGAAAAAGCCGATGACTTTAGTCACAGCAGCGAACCTTATTCGCCGGAATCGAGTTCGGCTTCGAGCCGGCGTACGTCGGGGACGAGGATGGTGCGGCCGTCGATTTTGAGAAGGCCTTCGGCCTGGAGGCGGGAAAGATTGCGCGAAACCAGCTCGCGGACGGTGCCGATCTGGGCGGCGAGCTCCTGGTTGTTGGCGGGAAGGAGGAATTCAAAGCCGTCGGGAGTCTGGCGGGAATCGTGGTGGGCGGAGCGGAGGAGGAAAGAGATGAGGCGGTGCCGGACGGTGGTAAAGGATAGTTCCTCGATGATGCCGACGAGGCGGCGGAGGCGAGCGCCAACGACGCGCAGCACCTTGAGCGCGACTGCCGGGTAGGCAAGGCAAAGCGCATGGAAATCCTGCTTGCCGATGAAAAGGAGGGTGGCCTGATCGACGGCGGCGCCGGAGGCGGGGTACGGGCCGCCGTCGAAGACGGGGATTTCGGCCACGGAACTGCCGGGACCATCGATGGTGAGGACCTGCTCACGACCGGCAGCGGAGGTCTTGAAGACACGGATGTGGCCTCGTTCCACCACGTACAGGCCGGCGCATGGCTGGCCTTCGGTGAATACGATTTCGCCGGGAGCGTACTGGCGTGGGGCGACGCGCTCGGCTGCATAGCCGAGTTCGGCGTCCGTCAGACCGGAGAAGATGGGCAACTTGGCGAGGAGGCGTGCGTACTGGGCGCGGGATTCGGTCACGGGATTATTGTAGCGGTCAGCTGTCGGGTTTCAGCCGTCAGCTCGAGTCCGGTTTGCGGACGGCCTGGCGAGCTGCGCCGGAGGGAGCCGGCATTTCCGCCAGGAGGGAGCCGGCGTTTGCGCCAGATATGCCGGCGCGGACGCCGGCATGGCAAGCCAGAGGCTTGCGCTACGAAATGCGTGCGGCGTTTTCGGTATCGATGCAGCCTAACGGCGGCGGGAGGGTTCGATAGAATGGAAGCCCATGGACTCGCTGTACGGTCTGGCGGTCTCGCTGGCCGTCCCGGTGTTCATCTTTCTGATTGCGTTCGAACTGGCGGCCGACCGCATCCGGAGCGGAGGCTGCTATCATTTCGCGGACGCGATCAGCAACTTGAGCTGTGGGATGGTGAGCACGGGGACGAGGGTATTTTTCGGATTTATCGGCGTGGCGGCCTACGCGTGGGTGCTGGAACACTGCGCGCCGGTGCGGCTGCCCGCGACGTGGCCGGTGTGGGTATTCGCATTCGTGCTGTACGATTTCTGCTACTACTGGCAGCACCGGCTGGGACACACGGTCGGGCTGTTCTGGGCATCGCATTCGGTCCATCACCAGAGCGAGGAATTCAATCTGACCACGGCCCTGCGGCAGCCGGGCACGGGCGCATTTACGAACTGGATTTTTTATCTGCCGATGGCGCTGTGCGGAGTACCGTTTCTGGTGTTCGGGGCGGTGGCGGTGGCGCAACTGTTCTACCAGTTCTGGCCACACACCCGGATGATCGGCCGAATGGGCGTGCTGGACTGGTGGATCCAGACACCATCGAACCATCGCGTGCACCACGCGCAGAATGACATCTATCTCGACCGCAATTACGTGGGCGTGTTCCTTTTGTGGGACCACCTGTTCGGCACGTTCCAGGAAGAACTGGACGAGGAGCCGTGCATCTACGGCGTGCGCGGGCAGTTGAAGAGCTGGAACCCGGTGTGGGCAAACCTGCATTATTACTGGCTGATGGCCAAAGATTCCTGGCATGCGCGGCGGTGGCGGGACAAGCTGCGGGTGTGGTTCGCGGCGCCGGGGTGGCGGCCGGCGGACGTCGCCGCGCGATTCCCCAAGCCGGGCTACGATCCGCAGCGCGATTTCCTCCGCTTCGATCCACCGAGGAGCATGGCGGTGAGCATTTACGTGATGGTGCAGTTCGCGCTGCTGCTGGTGGCGCACAGTCATTTTCTGGCCTTGCTGGCGAAGGAGTCCAAGACCGCGAACGCGTTGTATTTTCTGTTCCTGGTGGCGAGCATGGTGCTGCTGGGCGGGATGCTGGAGAACCGGCGCGTGTTCCTGATGCTGGAAGCGGGCAGGCTGGCGGCAACGGCGGCGGCGGTGCTGATTCTGGGCGAATGGTTTGGAAACTCGCGGGCCACCAGCGTACGTGGCGCGATCCTCGCAGCTGCGATGATTTCTATGGTGTGGCTGGCGGGAACCTGGCGCGGCGTGGGCGCGAGAGATCGGGCGGCGGTGGAGGTCTAGTGGGAAGCGGGCCGGGCATCCGGCTTCGCACGGACAAGTTGCCCGGCCCCTACGGGGCGGCGAGGAGCGGGCGGATGCTGAGCGGGAAGACGGCGGTAGTGACAGGCGGGGCGAATGGAATCGGCGCGGCTACCGCGCGCCTGCTGGCGTCGAAGGGCGCGACGGTGTGGATCTTCGACCGGGAAGCGCCGCGAGAGGGGAGCGGGGGCCGGTATTGCACTCTGGACGTGACCCGGCGGGAATCGATCGAGGCCGGATTTGCGGAGGCCGGAACGCCGGATATCGTGATGGTCAACGCGGGAATCGGCGAGGAGCAGGAGTTTCTGGAGCACGGCGCGGAGTTGTGGGAGCGGACGCTCGCCATCAACCTGAGCGGCGCGTTCCACACGGTGCAGGCGGCCGCAAAGCGGATGAAGGCGAGGCGGAGCGGAGCGATCGTGATTACGGCCTCCACCAATTCCTACGATGGCGAGGCGCGGCTGGCGGCGTATAACGCCAGCAAGGCAGGGCTGCTCGGGCTGGTACACACGGCGGCCAACGAGCTCGGTCCATACGGAATTCGTGTGAACGCGGTGTGCCCGGGATTGATCCGGACGCGGCTGACGGAGCGGCATTTCTCGAACCCCGAACTGCTGCGGGAATACTTCCGCCATATCCCGCTTGGGCGCGGCGGCGCGCCGGAGGAGGTGGCGCAGGCGTGCGTGTTTCTGGCTTCGGACGAAGCTTCGTACATCACTGGCGCTACCTTATTCGTGGACGGCGGGCAGATGGCGACGAAATTCGGGACGTGGACGGAAGAGGCGGCAGAGTTCCAGGACGGGAGGTGGAGGCTGCGTTGACGAAGTGGGTGCAGAGACCCCGAATTGGGCGGAATCCCGATACAATGAGGTAGAAATGCTAGTTGCCGTGACCAATCCCGCCGAACTCGCCGCCAAAGAGGAACGGCTTTTCGACCTTCTGCGCGACATGGGCCGCGCGCTGGTGGCGTTTTCCGGCGGCACGGATTCCGCCTACCTGGCGTGGGCAGCCAACCGCGTTCTGGGCGCGAATGCGCTGGCCGTCACCGCCGATTCCCCTTCCCTGCCCCAATCGCACAAACGGGACGCGGAAGCATTCGTGCGGCAGTTCGAGATTGCGCATGAATACATTGCCACGCTGGAGTTCGAAAATCCCGATTACCTGCGCAACGATCCCAACCGCTGCTTTCACTGCAAGGACGAACTGTTCGTACGGATGGAGGAGATCGGACGGGAGCGAGGATTCGAGCACATCATCTACGGTGTGAATTACGACGACTTGAGCGACTACCGTCCGGGACAGAATGCCGCGCGACAGCATCGCGTCAAAGCGCCGCTGGCGGACGCGGGGCTGCACAAGGCGGAGATTCGGGAACTGTCGCGCGCGGCGGGGCTGCCAACGTGGGACCGGCCAGCGTCGGCCTGCCTCAGTTCCCGGATTCCATACGGGACGCCGGTTTCGATCGAAAACATCAAGACGGTGGAGAACGGCGAAGAGGAGATCAAAGCGCTGGGATTCCGCCAGTTCCGCGTGCGGTTTCACGGCGACGTAGTTCGAATCGAGATTGCACCAGAGGAGATCGCGAAGGCGTTGACGCTCGAAATGGCGCAGCGGTTCACGGCCATTTTCAAGAAGCTCGGCTTCAAATACGTCACGCTGGACCTGGAAGGCTACCGGCAGGGGTCGTTGAACGAAGTGCTGCCGCTGCGGTAGCCGGGCGGCGGGGCACTCTTCCTTTCTTTTCCGATTCTTTTCTTTCTGATTCTTTCTGAAGGGGCCAGGGCCGGGCAATCCGTCGGCTCCAAGGCTCCGGGAATCACCTGAATCGGCCGTCTAT
>DATJMP010000271.1:0-7688 GCA_035508655.1 Bryobacteraceae bacterium | reverse complement strand
CTGAAGCGCCTCTTCGCCGCCGATCACCGGCATGGTCATATCGAGCAGCACGACGTTTATCGCGCCGTGCGCCTCCCGGTAGAGGCGCAGCGCCTCCTGGCCATTGACGGCTGTGAGCACAGCGTAGCCCAGCCTCTCCAGGCTGGTCCTCGCTATGCGGCGCACCACCTCTTCGTCGTCCACCACCAGGATGGTGCCTTGGCCGCGGCCTATGGCCGGAACATCCCGCTGTGGCGAGCCCTGATGTTCCGCCAGCGGAAAAAAGATGCGGAATGTGGTCCCCGCGCCGGGCCGGCTGTCTACCGTGAGCAGCGCCTTGTGTCCGCGCACGATTCCCAGCACCGAGGAAAGGCCAAGGCCGCGGCCGGTGAACTTGGTGGTGAAGAATGGGTCGAAGATACGGGTGCGCGTGGCTTCGTCCATGCCGCAGCCGGTGTCGGCGATCGTCAGTACCACGTAGCGGCCCGGCTTGGCGGGCTGGCGGGTGACATTCGCGCTCAACTCTTCCTCGGCTACATCCTGCACGCCCGTAGTCAGCTCCACCTGGCCGGCGTTGTTGCCCACGGCCTCGGCGCCGTTGATCACCACGTTCATGATGACCTGCTGTAACTGGCTGACATCGGCTTCGACGAGCGGCAGATCTTCGGCGAGCGACAGCCGCAAACGCACGTTCTTGGGAATGGAGGCCTGCACCAGGCTGATGATCTGGAGCACCTGGTCGGAAAGGTTCACCGATTCGATCACGAAATGGCCGCGCCCGGAATAGGCCAGCATCTGGGAGGTGAGGCGCGCCATGCGCTGTGCCGCCTCCATCAGCCCGGCGGCGATCTCGGCCTGCGGCGTGTGCGGCGGGAATTCCTCCGCCAGCAGGCTGGCGTTGCCGATCACGCCCGTCAGGAGATTGTTGAAATCGTGCGCGATGCCGCCGGCCAGCAGGCCCAGGCTTTCCAGTTTCTGCGTTTCGCGGAAGGCCTCTTCGGCGCGCTTCTCTTCGGTCACATCGCGCACGGTGCCCACCAGTCGGATGGAAGGTTCGGCGTTCCCTCCGCTTTGGTCCAGGATCGTTTTGCCGTTGGCCTCGATGGATTTGACCGTTCCGTCCGGCAACAGCACACGGTACTCCCAGCGGTATTCCTGCTCATTGTGCACGCCGAGCGCGGAGGTGATCTCCTCCCGGATACGGTCCCGATCCCCCGGGTGGATGCGGTCCAACACCATGGGGATGGTGATTTCGGCGTCCGGCGTGTAGCCGAACATCTCCTTGTGGCGCGCATCCCAGACGAGCTCCCCGGTGCCCATATCGAAGATAAAGGTCCCGAGGCGGGAAACCTCAAGCGCCAGGCGCAGGCGCTCCTCCGCGGCGCGAATGGTGAGCTCGGCGGCGCGCCGCGTTCGCGCGATGGCGATTTGCGATCGCACCTTGGCGGTGAGCTCGCGGGCGCTGAATGGTTTCACCAGGTAATCGTCCGCGCCGGCTTGCAGCCCTTCTACCCGTGCTTCTTCACCGGCACGGGCGGAGAGCACGAGGACCGGCAGGGTACGGGTGCGCGGATTCTCGCGCAGGCGCGCCAGCAGCTCGAAGCCGTCGAGCATGGGCATCATCACGTCGGTAAGGACCAGGTCCGGCAAGGGCGCGCGTTCCAGGGCTGCCAGCACCTCCGCGCCATTCGATACCACCTCAACCTCGTATTCGGGCGCGAGCAGGCGATAGAGATAATTGCGCATATCGGCGTTGTCGTCGGCGATCAACACGCGTCCCCAGGGGCGCCGTGCGGCTCCGGGCAAGCTGCGCACCGGAGCCATCCACCCTCCTTCACGCCCCCACGATTCCGCCTCCTCCAGGAAAACCTCCGGCTGCGAGACTTTGGCGTCCGCGCCGGCGTCGCCACCCACCTGGTGTGCGGGCAGGTGGCTGCTGCCCGTCGGAATCGAAACCGTGAACGCGCTTCCCACTCCGGGCTCGCTCACCACATGGATGGTGCCGCCGTGCAGCCGCACCAGCTCATTCACCAGTGCGAGTCCGATCCCGGTGCCCTCATGGCTGCGCGCGCGTGTGCCGGCCACGCGGTGGAAGCGCTCGAACACGCGATCCAACTCGCCCTCCGGTATGCCGGCGCCCGTATCTTCCACTACCAGTTCCACCCGCGAGCCGGCAGCGCGGAGACGAACGGCGATAGAGCCTTCCAGCGTAAATTTGAAAGCGTTGGAGAGGAGATTGAAGACGATTTTCTCCCACATCTCGCGGTCGACGTAAACCGGCACGTCCAGCGAGGGGCAGTCCACCACGAAGCGGAGACCGGTCCTTTCGATTGCCGAGCGGAACACGCTCGCCAGTTCGGTGGTGAGCCGTCCCACGTCGATTTCGCGATATAGGGGCTGAATCCGGCCCGCTTCGATGCGTGAGAAATCGAGGAGGTTGTTCACCAGCTTGAGCAGCCGAAGGCCATTGCGGTGGATCACCTCCAGTTGTTCACGCGGCGCTTCGATGGCGCGTTCCGGCGTTTGCAGCAGGTCCTCCAGCGGCCCGAGGATCAGCGTCAGCGGCGTACGGAGCTCGTGGCTGACGTTGCTGAAGAAGATGGATTTGGCGCGGTCCAATTCCACCAGCGCCTCGGCGCGGCGTCGTTCGCTCTCGTATGCCAGGGCGTTGGAGATTCCCGTCACGGTGTGCGAGACCGCCAATTCCAGGAAGGAGCGATAGGCGTCGTTCAGGTAAAGATAGGGGCTGAGGCCGATGACGGCAGCGCCGCCGCGTTCGTCCTGACCGGCGAAGGTGAGCGGCAGCACCAGCGCTTCATTAGCGGGCACAGGCCAGCGGCCGCCCGGCAAATCGCCGAAGCGCGCAGCCAGGTCCGTCAGGTGCTCGGGAACGCCGGAAGTGATCACCTCTTGCACCGGCCATGGCGAATCGGACGCCGGATCGACCAACAGCGGCGCAAGAGGAGCGCCGGGGTCCAGGCGAACCTGCTCCACCAGGCGCGCCGAGACGTTATCGGCATTCAGCAGGTAGAGCAAGGCAAACGCTATATCGGCATCGTTATCGGCCAACGCCCCGGCTGCACCGTTGCACGCCCCGGCTACGGTCCGGGCTTCGGCCGCCCGCGCGCTCAAGCTGCGCAGGGTCTCCAGACGCCGTTCACCCAGAACGCGGTCCGTGGTCTCGCTGACCGCCGTAAAGATGCCCGCTACCGCGCCCTCGTCGTCCAGAATCGCACTGTACGACCAGGTGAAATAGCACTCCTCGATGTCCACGTGGGGACTGCGCTGCATCGGCAGAAGCTGATCGTCTGACCAGGTGGCCTTGCCGGTTTCCAGCACCGTGCGGAACAGGGGAGCCAGCGTGCCCCAGACCTCGGGGAAGATGTCCGCTCCGCGGCTTCCCAAGGCCCCGGGATGCTTGGTCCCGATAATCTGGGCCCACGCGTCGTTGTACACGATGGTCAGGTCGTGCCCCCAGAAAATAACCATGGGGAAACGCGAATGCAGGCAGATATCCACGGCCGTCCGCAGATGGCGCGGCCAGGTTTTCATCGGTCCGAGCGAAGTGGTAGCCCAATCGAACCGGTGTACCCGCTCGATCATTTCGGAACGGGAGGGGATTTCGAAAACGATTCCCCGTCCGGGAGAAGAATCCGTATGCTTTGGCCCCCCTGAATTCAAAAAGATTGAGTGCGCATGCAGGAGAAAAACTGTTCCCCGCCGATCTATTCTCATTTTAGGCCCGCATCGTACTTACGTAACCCTAAAGAGCGTTAGAGCAGCGATATCTGTGACCTTTAAAACAACGAACCTGATTGTGAAATTGCGTTTAAATTTATTTGAGGGCCGAGTTGGTGAGGAGGAATTTACCCCCCGCGGCTTTCACCGGGATCAGAGGCCGGCCGAGCAGGCGCCGGAGTTCCGGAAGACGGGGCGCTTCCGCCACCAGATAATAACGTTCCGGCCCCGCCCACAGGCGCGGCAAATCGCGGTCTGTGAGGAAAATGCCGCGCGGAGCGTCAGGTGCGTAGCTGCCATACTCCAGATTGTTGACGCGGCCGTTCAGCAGCAGCGCGGTGCGGTTGGTGTAAAAGAAGACGGAGGAAAAGGTGTAGTACTGGTCGTCAACGATCAGCTTTCCCGGCGGCGCCGTGTTCAGGGCGTCGGCCAGCGGACGGGAGGAAAGATACGGATCGAACACCACCAGCGCCAGCCGCGCCGCATGGAAGAACAAAACCATCATCACTACCAGGGAAGCGATGGTGACCGTGCGCCCGGACCAGCCAGCGCCACGGCGTTGCGCACCCCATGCACCGACGGCGCCGACGAGGAATGCCACGCCCGCCAGCGCCAGCGGCGTCCGTAAGTAAGCGAAAGCTCGCAGGGTCAGGTCCGTCATGTGGCCGAGAGAGAGCGTGTAGACCTCAGGGTTCTGCGTAAGTGCCACCGAGATATCTCCCGGCGCCGGCAATCCGCGCACCAGCCATAGAATCGCTGCGATGACCACGGCCGCCGCCGCCGCCACCGCCGCCACGACGCGAGTGCCCCATCGGACTCGCTCGCCACCCTCCGCCAGCGCCGAGCCAACCAGCAGCGCCAGCGCCGGATAGCACGGCATCGAGTAGTATTCCTGGGTGGTCGAAAAGGTGAAGAACCCGAGCACGACTCCGCACCAGCACAGCGCGAGCAGGCGAACTCGAGAAGCCCGGTCAGGCCGGCGGTAGCTGAGTTTCACCGCCGCCGGAAAATACACGCTCCAGGGAAACAGCCAGAGCAGGTGCAGCAGCCAGAAGTAAAGGCGCGGCACGGTATTGTAATCGCGCGGGTATCGCAGGTTCAGGAAACGCAGCAGTTGCTCATTGATGAAATAGAACCAGAAGAAGCCGTGGTAGGAGCCGGCTTCGCTGTGCAGGGTGAAATCGAAGTAAGGCGGATTGTGGAGAGTCGCCAGCACGTGCCAGGGCGCCGCGATCGCGAGCGCCAGCGCCGCTCCCGAAAACGGACGCAACCGCCGCAAGGTCTTCCGGTTGAAACTGCCGGTGACGCCCAGGTACAATGCGGCGGCGCCCAGCGGCAGAACCACAGCCACCAACCCCTTGAGCAACATTCCCGTTCCCATGGCGGCCCACATCAGCAGAGCCCAGGCGCCGGGCCGCCTCTCCTGGGCGTCGAGTGCGCGCATCAGGGCCCACAGCGCCGCGGTGATGGCCAGAGTCAGCATCACGTCCGGAATCAGGACGCGCGTAAAGAGGAAGAGCCCGACGCTGGTAGCGAGCGCCAGCCCTGCCGCTGTTCCTGCGCGCCACCCGAACGCCCACGCCGCAAAGCGCGCGGTCAGCCAGCACAGAAGCAGGCAGGTCAGGACAATGGGGATGCGCGCCGACCAATCGTGCACGCCGAAAAGACGGTATGAAACCGCCATCGTCCAGTATTTCAGGGGAGACTTTTCCAGGTAGGCGACGCCATCCAGCCGCGCCGTCACCCAATCGCCGGACTGCAGCATGTTGCGGGCGATCTGCGCCTGCACGGCATCCACATCGTCCATCAGGGCGGGCGGACTCGCCATGCACCCCAGGTAGATGAGGGCGGCTACGGCGAGAACGATCAGTTGGCAGCGAACACCCGGGCGCCCGCGCCGGCCGGCACACTGGGCCGGATCGGCACTTCCACCTTCCATCTCTTCATCCACAGGAACAGCGTTACCAGACCCCATAGGTGATATCCGACATTGATCCGCCTTTCCAGATGGTCGCGCACGAGTGACTCGATCACGGGCCAATTGAAAATCCCTGTGGCGTCGACCGCGTCGCGGCTCAGCGTTTCCAGGAGCAACGATCGCAGTGAGCCGCGGAACCAGTCGTGCGCGGGAATGTCGAAGCCCGTCTTTTTGCGGTGGAGGACCGATTCCGGCAGCTTGCCGCGCATCAGTTCCCGCAGGATATATTTCTGGCGCAAGCCGCGGATCTTGAAGCGCGCGGGAAGGGACGCGGCGAAATCCACGATGCGCGAATCGAGAAACGGCGGGCGGACCTCGATGGAATGAGCCATGCTCATGCGGTCCGTCTTATACAGGATATCGTCCGGAAGATAGTAGTTCTGATCGACGGTAAGATAGCGCGCAGTTACGCCGCGCGGGCAGCTTTCCAGTTCATCGACTAAGTTGCGAAGTCCTGCCGGCGACGGACGGCCGTGGCGCAGCAGACGGCCGAGTTGCGCCGGCGAGAAGGTTCCGTTCCAGTAGAAATGGGCCTCATCCGGATGGAGCGCGCTGCCCTCGATCCAGCGCTTGAGCTTGTATTCCAGGCTGATTTTGTCGTCCGAAACGGGAAGGTAGCGGTCGAACCCGGCGAGCATCAGCCGCCGCAGCGGCGCAGGAACCAGGCGGAAGGGGCGGACCATGCGGTCTGCCATATAAGTCAGATATCCGCCGAATAATTCGTCCGCGCCTTCGCCGCTTAGTGCCACAGTAACGTGGCCGCGGGTCATGCGGGACAGATACCAGACGGGCAGGGCGCCGGCATCCGCGCTGGGCTCGTCCGAGTAATATGCAAAATCCTCGATGGCTTCGCGCAGATCGACTTCCGGGTTCAGGTCGAACTCGTAGTGGTCCGTGCCGTACACCTGGGCGATCTCACGGAACCACGCGCTTTCGTCGAAGGCGCGGCCGGCGAAGGAAACCGAAAAGGTCTTCAGCCGTCCCGAAACGCCGGCGGCAGCGTAGTGGAGGATGGTGGAGGAATCGAGGCCGCCGGATGCCCACACGCCCAGCGGCACGTCGGACACCAGGTGCTCGCGCACCGCTTCCCGTAACAGGTAATCCAGTTCTTCGACCGCCGAATCGAGCGACCGGTTCGATTGCCGATCGCCGCTCACCGAAGTCCTGTGCCACGCCTCCATTCGCACCGTGCCGTCTTTCCATTCCAGCCAGTGGCCGGGCGGCAACTTGCGGATGCCCTCAATGAGGGTGCGCGAGCCGGGAACATAATTGACGGAGAGAAAGGCGTCCAGCGCCTCCATGTCGAGCACGCGCGGAACGTCGGAATGGGCGAGAATGGCCTTCAGTTCCGAGCCGAAATACAGATCCGCGCCTTGCCGAAAATAATACAGCGGCTTAATACCCATGCGGTCGCGCCCCAGCACGAGGCGACGTCGCGATTCGCTCCAGAATGCTACGCCGAACATGCCGCGCAGGCGCGCAAAGCAGCCGGTATCCCATTCCAGAAACGCGTGCAGCAGGGTTTCGGTATCGCACTGTGAATGAAAGCGGTGGCCGCGCGCTTCCAGTTCCCGCCGGATTTCGCGGTGATTGTAGATTTCCCCGTTGAAGGCGATGGTGGTATCGCCGTCATCGGAAACCATCGGCTGCTCACCGCCGGTAAGGTCGATGATTTTCAGGCGAACGGCGCAGAGCGTGGCCAGACCGGCTTCGCGCACACCTTGCTGATCGGGTCCGCGATGCAGAAGATCAGCGGTGATCCGCTGCGCGACGCCCCGTCCCGCCGCGCCATTCAGCCGTGTAAATCCAGCGATGCCGCACATGAACAGTAATATCCCTTGTTACCACGGGGTTCTCTGCTTCCATTCTGCGATGGATGTGTCAAATATAACATAAAGAAGGCCGAAAAATCAGCGAAGAAGTATGTACCGCAACGCTGGCATCAGGGAAAGAATCGAGGTATGCTGATTTCGGAGTCCAGCATCCGGATTCC
>DATJMP010000270.1:0-35113 GCA_035508655.1 Bryobacteraceae bacterium | reverse complement strand
TTCAAAGGCAAAGTCGCGGTGATTACGGGAGCGGCGAGCGGCATCGGACGGGCAATTGCCGAACGGTGCGTGCGCGAGGGCATGACAGTGGTCCTGGCCGACATCGAGGAAGCCGCTCTCAACCAGGCGGAAACGGAGCTGAAATCCGCGGGCGGAACGGTGCTGGCGGTGGGGACGGACGTCTCGAAACGCGACGACGTCGAGCGGTTGGCGCAACGGACGCTCGATGTGTTCGGCGCGATCCACTTGCTGTTCAACAACGCTGGGGTGGCCGCCGGCGGGGCGCCTTGGGAGGCGACATGGAACGATTGGGAGTGGGTGATCGGCGTGAACCTGTGGGGTGTAATCCACGGGGTCAAGGCGTTCACACCGCTGATGCTGAAGCAGAATACGGAGTGCCACATCGTCAATACGTCGTCGACCGCCGGGGTCATCGTCGGCAGCGGTTCCGCGACGTACGCGACGACCAAGCATGCGGTGGTCGCGCTTTCGGAAAACCTTTATTTAGCGCTGCAACAGAGGAATGCGCTCGTCAAAGTGTCGGTTCTCTGCCCGGGGCTGGTGAGGACGAATATCATTGACGCCGAGCGGAACCGTCCGGCGGGGCTGCGAAACGAACCGGTCCCACTCACGCCGGAAGTGCGGGCCGGCCTGGCCGCATTCAAGGCCGCCATGGAGGCAAGCACGCCTCCGATCCAGGTTGCGGACGCGGTCTTTGAGGGCATTCGCAAGGAGCAGTTCTATATTCTGAGCCACCCGGAATGGATCGAAGTGGTTCGGCTCCGGACGGACAAACTGCTGCGCATGGACAATCCTGAAAATCCCACGGCGGCGGTGCTGAAACTCCTGAAGCTCGGTGGGGCGAAGGGGGATCAGTCCGGCTCGTAGAGCCGAGCCTTTCACGGTTCGAGCACGGAGGGGTTCGCTACCGTCGACAGGTCTCCAAGAGGTTCGCCGAGGTATTTCTGCCGGAGTAGGCGGCGCACAATTTTGCCGCTCTGCGTCTTCGGCAGCTCCGCCACCAGCCGCACCTCGCGAGGCCGGAACATCGGCCCAAGAATCTCGGCCACCGTGGTGCACACCGCGGCCGGATCCACCGTGGCTCCGGGCCTGACTACTGCGAAACCCACGATGCCTTCGCCCTTCCACTCATCCGGCACGCCAACCACCGCCGCTTCCGCCACGCCCGCATGCTGCAGCATCGCCTGTTCCACTTCCGCCGGCCCCACTTTGCGCCCCGCTACGTTCATGGATTCGTCGGCCCGGCCATGCAGGAACCAGTGGCCGTCTTCGTCCACGCTGGCCCAGTCACCGTGGTACCACATGCCAGGGAAGCGAGACCAGTAGGTCTCGAGATACCGCTCCGGCGCCTGCCACAGCCCGCGCGTCATGGAAGGAGCGGGTTCCGTGCAGACTAGATATCCCGTACGGCCGCGCACCGGCGTGCCGCTCTCGTCCACCACCTCGACGGCCATACCCGGCGCTGGCCCTCCCAGCGAGCAGGGCTTCAGCGGCTGAATTGGCAGTGGGAACAGAAACGCTCCGATGATCTCGGTTCCACCGGAGATGTTGATGATGGGGCAACGGCGCCTTCCGACGTGCTCGAAAAACCAGAGGTACGCCGCCTCGTCCCACGGCTCGCCGGTCGAGCCCAGGATACGCAGCGACGGCATTTCCGGCAGCCCGCCGGCGTCGGCCAACTGCCTGGCGACGATGCGCACTGCCGTCGGCGAGATGCCGAACGTGGTGATGCCGTGCCGCTCGATCATCTCGAACAGCCTCAGGGGGGTGGGATAATCGGGCGCGCCGTCGTACAGGAAGATCGTTCCGCCGAAGAGATGGTTGCCCATGATCGTCCACGGGCCCATCATCCAGCCGATATCGGAGAGCCAGAAGAACCGGTCCTGGGCGCGGTGGTCGAATCCCAGGAAGATTTCTTTGCCGGTCTGAGCCAGTGCCCCGGCGTGCGTGTGCACCGCGCCTTTTGGGTTACCGGTCGTGCCGGAGGTGTAGAGGATGAACGCGCGCTCTTCAGCATCGAGCGCCACCGTCTCAAACTCTTCGGATTCACCGGCGAACAGCGGCTCGCTGCCCACTACGACTGTGTGCTCCGCGATTGGCGGGATTTTTTCCGCGAGCGGGAGCCGCTTGCCGCGGCGCTCCAGGTGATCGGCGGTGAAGACCACGCGCGCGCCAGAATCCTGGAGGCGCGTGGCAATCGCGCCCGAGCCGAATCCGGCGAAAATCGGCACCAGCGTCAATCCGGCCTTCAGGCAGCCATAGAAGATCGGCAGGATCTGCGGCGACATCGGCATCGAGAGCGCCACGCGGTCGCCCTGTCGAAGGCCCAACCGCCGCAGCCCGTTGGCGACGCGATTGGCGTCGGCCTGCAGGGAGGCGAATGTGAGTTCGCCGCGTGCGCCGTTTTCGGCTTCCCAGATGCAGGCGATGCGGTGTGGGTCGACGGACCAGCGGTCGAGGCAATTGTGCGCGATGTTGAGCCGGCCGCCCGTGAACCATCGGGTCCATTCCGGCCCGCGGCTCGCGTCCATCACTTGCCGGTACGGTGTGAACCAATCGACGTGCATTTCGCGCATCAGTTCGTCCCAAAAGCGCTCCGGCTCTTCGCGGCTGAAGCTGAGGAACGCTTCCCGATCCTCAAATCCCAGCCGGCGCATGAAGCGCCACACGTTGGTTTGTTCGATGAACTCGCGCGTCGGTTCCCAGATCATGCGATCGGGCGGCGATCCCTGCCTAATCCTTGCGGATCTTCTCGTCCCGTTCCACCTTGCCGTCGCGAATCGAGATGATGCGGTGGGCATGGAGGGCGATGTCGTGCTCGTGCGTGACCAGGACGATGGTATTACCCTGCTGGTACAGCCGTTCGAACAACGCCATGATTTCGTTGCCGGTGGCGCTGTCCAGGTTGCCGGTCGGCTCGTCCGCCAGCAGGATCGAAGGATTGTTCACCAGCGCACGGGCGATGGCCACGCGCTGGCGCTGTCCGCCGGAAAGCTCGTTCGGCTTGTGGTACATGCGCCGTTCCAGGTCCACCTGCTGCATGGCGCGCTTGGCCATTTCGATGCGCTTTTCGGCGGAGATGCCGGCGTAGATCAGCGGCAGCTCCACATTGTGGAGGGACGTGGCCCGAGGGAGCAGGTTGAAGGTTTGGAAAACGAACCCGATCTCCTTGTTCCGGATGCGCGCCAGCTCGTCATCCGTCATTTCACTGACCAGGTTGCCGTTGATGAAATACTGTCCCTTGGTAGGGGTATCCAGGCAGCCGATCAGGTTCATGAGCGTGGATTTTCCTGACCCCGACGGCCCCATGATGGCCACGTATTCGCCGCGCCGGATCTCGATATCCACGCCCGAAACGGCGTGAATCTCCTGGTCGCCCATCACATACGTCTTCCAGAGATCGTACGTGCGGATGACAATGCCGTCCCGCTTGAGTTGCTCACCGCGCGCGGCTGCTTGCCTCTCTGCTGTTGCTGCTGCCATCGAATGGATCTTCCTTTTAGCTGGTCGTCTGCTGTGCCGGCGGCTTGTTGTCCACTTTCACCGTGGCGTCGTTCTTAATGGTTCGGATCACCTGATAAGTCCCAGTAATGATCTGGTCGCCTTCCTTCAGCCCGCTCAGCACTTCGATATCGGTAGCTCCCGTAATCCCGGTGTCCACTTTGCGGAATTCGGCTTTCTGCCCGTTGATTACGAAGACGCCCTGGATCTCTTCCTTCTTCGCCTTTTCCGCCGCCGGATCCGGCTTGGCGGCGGCTTGGGCACCGGAGCTCGCCGGCTTCGGCGGATCCAGGTCCCCCCGCTGCCGCACCGTCAACGCCTGGATGGGGACGGTCAGCGCATTCTGGCGCGTCGCCGTGGTGATCTTGGCCGTGCAGGACAGTCCCGGCCGCAAGTCTTCCGGCGGGTTCTCCAGCGCTACCACCACTTTGAAGTCCTTGGCTTCCTGACTGGAAATCGCGCTCTGCGAAGCCGCCACGCCGGTGGAGCGGAGAATGGCCGTGTCGCCGATTTCGGTCACGCGGCCCTTGAAAGTTTTGTTTGGGATTGCATCGATGGTCACATCCGCCGGCTGGCCCAACGCCACGTTCACGATATCGGTCTCATCCACCTTCACTTCGGCCGTGATGAGCGACATATCGGCGATGGTCATGATGATCGTGCCGGTCTGGTTCTGCAGCCCCGGAACCACCGATTCGCCCTGCCGTACCGGCAGATTGGTCACCACGCCATCGAGCGGAGCGTAGGAATTGTGTTTCTGGAGAATATCGTCGTAGCGGACCAGGTTGGCGCGGGCCACGGCCACTCGCCTTTGCGTCGAAGCCAGTTGCGCGGCGGTCTGCTCGCGCTGCGCCTTGGCGCCCACCAGCCGCGTCTCCGATTCCTTCACGGCCGAAACCTGGGCTTCATAGGTGAATTTCTTCAGCTCGAAATCCTGCCGCGCCATGAGCTGTTCTTTGTACAAAGCTTCGGCGCGATCCAAGTCTGCCTTCATGCGCGCCAGATCGGCCTTGTCATGATCGATCTGCGCCTGCATTGTATTCAGGTTTTCGTCGGAAGCCTTCAGGCCCGCTTCGGCAGCGTTGGAATCGGCTTCGGCCGAAGCCAGGCTGGCCTTCTGTGCCTGCACGTCCGCTTCCGGTTGGATATCCTCTATCTTCGCCAGCAGCTGGCCTTTTTTGACCTTGTCACCTTCCTTTACCAGAAGTTCGGTGATGTCGCCCATCGCGTTGGCGCCGATGTTGATGTAGTTCTTGGGTTTGATTTCACCAGAAGCGGTGACCAAACTGGTCAGGTCCTGCCGCACCGCCCGTCCGGTCTGTACTGTGACCACCCCGCGCTTGGTGTAGACGGTGCTCGCATACACCCCGGCGCCAGCCACGAGTACGGCCGCAATGGTGATGAAAACCTTTGTCTTAGGCTTCACGACAGACTTTCTCCCTTCGCTCTGTCACCCTTAGTAGACGCCAAAACCGATGCGGGAGTTCACTTTTCATTCTACACGGTTGCATCCTTTTTATTAGACGGAGGGCAGCGGCGGACCTTAGACTGATTCCGGGAGCGATTGCAGGAGAGGCGTGGCCTACACGAAGAAGTTTCCCATCCGGCGGAATTTGGCGTAGCGGTGGTCCACCAGTTCGGTGGGGGTGAGGCGGGAAAGCTCGCGCAGCCGGCAAACCAGGTGCTCGCGCAGGTTTTCGGCGGCCGCTGCCGCATCCTCATGCGCGCCGGCGGGGGGTTCGGGAACAATGCCGTCGATCAAACCCAGTTTTTCCAGGTCTTCGGCGGTCATGCGCAGCGCCGCTGCCGCCTGCTCGGCCTTGCCGGAATCGCGGTAAATGATGGCAGCGCAGCTTTCGGGCGAAATCACGCTGTATACCGCGTTCTCCAGCATCAGGACGACGTTGCCGACACCCAGCGCCAGCGCCCCGCCGCTGCCGCCTTCGCCGATACAGACCACGATCACCGGAACCGGCAGGCGGGCCATCTCGCGCAAGTTACGGGCAATCGCTTCGGCCTGCCCACGCTCTTCCGCGTCGATGCCGGGGTATGCTCCCGGCGTATCCAGCAGAGTGATGATCGGGCGCCCAAACTTGCCCGCCAGTTCCATCGCTCGCAGGGCCTTACGATAGCCCTCCGGCTTGGGCATTCCGAAGTTGCGGAACAGCTTCTGCTTGGTGTCCCGGCCCTTCTGCTCGGCTACGATCATCACTGGCCAGCCTTCGAGCGTGCCCATGCCGGCCACAATCGCGGGATCGTCTGCGAAAGCACGGTCGCCGTGGATTTCCTGAAAGCCGGTGATCAAGCGCTCGATGTAGTCCATGGAATGGGGACGCTTGGGGTGACGGGCCAATTGGACCCGCTGCCAGGCGGGATGCGCGGGCGCGGCTTCCGGGGCCGGCGTGGCGATAGGCTCAGGTTCCACCAGGATATCTTAACAGGCCAAACACAAATGCGCCCGGCGTTCGGTCGATCCACGGCCGTCCACCACCGATAGGCCGGAAGCCTGCCAGCCTTACTTTGTCGCCCCAGAGTGAATGCGAGCTATGGGAAACACATTGCTCAGGATTCCCCCGAGGTCACCCGACAGCAGGCTGTCCTCGCTCTGGCCGAGGGGCAAATCCCTCCCGGTGAGGGCGACAGTCACCTGGTCCGGGCCGGCATACGCGGCGACGAAAATGGGCTTTACGTTGCCCAGTCCCTCCGCCAGGTGGCCGCGCGCCTCGGACGGCGCGAATGCTCCCAGTAATCCCGCCAGCGGCGCCAGCGTCGTGCCAAGGTTTTCGTACAGGACCGCGGAATAGTTCGCGAACTGGTCGCTTGGCTCGAACGACATAAATTGGGCGGAGTGGGTAATGGATGCACCCGCGGTCTTGGTTTCGAGCGCCTTCGAGATCAGCGCGCGCGTGGGGCCGGCGATCAGGTAGCCGTCGGCGAAGGTGTAATGCGCTTCGGTCAGAGGGTTGGGATCGGCGGCGGCGATCATATAATACACGCGGCCGGACACCGTCTCCTCGGAAGTCCGCAGCGGCTTGCCACCCGATGCCGCGGCGTCGCGGTTATAGGCATCCACAATCTGCCGGATGGCCGCCTGGGCGCGCGCCGGGTCGTAAACCTCCGCCACCAGTTTCCAGGACGGCGGAAAGATGGGGCCGTCGAAAGAGAGCGAAAATTCGCCTCCCAGGGCAGACGCCAGTTGGCTGCGCAGCGCGGCGGCATCGCCGGACACCGGCTGGCTGGCTGGCGACTCCGGCTTCCCGATTCGGCCGACGAACCGTCCGCCAATGCTGGCCACCTGGTCCACGATGGCGCGCGGATCGCGTACCACGAATGCAGCGGCCAGAGTGGCTTCCGGTGAGACATAATCCAGCGAGCCCATCGGGCCAGGCGCGGCCAGCCACGAAGCGATGCCAGGCTTTTCGCCACCGAATCCGAACGTGGCGCGCGTCTCCATGCGGTCCCGAATCTGCTTGCGCCCGGCCAGGATATACCGCAGAGCGGCGTGTGAGGATTCCGGCGCCTGCGAGAAATCCACGCAAAGCAGCAGGCCGGCGCCCTGATGGTATGCATCGGCAATGCGGTGGTAGAACGGCGATGTCTGAAATTGCGCGGAGGTGGAATCGAGCCCCACGGCCAGAGCTTCGACAGCCGGCGCGTTCGGACCGAACACCACCAATCCGGCCCGCTCGGTTACGGTAATCCCGGGCGCAGCTTCCTTGAGGAATTCGCGGAAACCGGGGCGGCGGGTTTCGGCCAGGAAGACCGGCGTGCCGATATGGCCATCCGTGCCGGCCAGTCCGACCAGCGCCACCTCATCGCCGAGATAGCCGCTGGCGGCGCGCAGTTTTTCCAGCAGCACGCCGGAACTGGCGGCGCGGCCTTCCCACCATGCACGCAATTCCGGGCTTTCCTCCAGGTTCTTGGCCAGAACTGCCTGGGCGTCGGCCAGATACTGGCCAAAATTCGGGATGCTGGCGAATGCCGCCGTATTGGCGGGCAGCCGGCCGATGAGGCGGCTGGAGTAGCGAAGGGCGGGAAGCTGGATCTGGCGGATCTGGATGCGCAGCGACTGCAGCCGTTCCAGCAGCCGGTCGCGGTTGCGGCTCCAGCCGATATCGTCGCCCAGCGGGCGCGGCTCCAGGCTGGCAGTAGTGGAAATCTGGTCGCCAGGATGAAGGACATGGTCCTGATTGTCCTGGGCGACGTGGACCTCGCCCTCTACCACCGAAACCCGCGAACCCTTCACGCCGGAAACTACGCTGAAAACGGTTCCGGTGACGGCCACACGGCAATCGGCAGTGGCTACATATAAATGCCCCTTGCGCCGGTGTGCGGCCTGGACGATCACGTCGCCGCGATTCAGGTGCAAGGTCAAATCTTCGGCGCCGCCCGACGTGGAAACAGCAGCACGCTCGCGCAGTTCCACAAGAGAACCGTCGCGCAGCCGAAGCATGGCGCCGGAATCCTTGGCGGTGCGGATTTCAACGCCATCCGGCAGATTCTGGCCGGCGGCGAGCGAGTGCAGAGTACCGTCGGCCCCGAGTGCGAACAGGGTGCCGTTCACCGATTGCACCACCGCGCGGCCGGGACCGACGCCGTATTCCTGGATGACGAACCACACCGCTCCACCGGCGGCCAGAACTACCGCCGCGGCCATGGCCCAGCGAAAGACGGGGGCAGCACGGCGCGCAGGCCACTGGGCCGCGGGCAGGCTGACCACCCGTCCCTCGTAGACCTTGCGGCAGGCCACGCATTCGTGCAGGTGGTCCTGAAGCAGTGCGGCACGAGCTTCATTCAGCCGGCCGGCGCGGTATTCGGAAATCAGCGCCTGGAAATCGGCGCAAGATCGGAGGTGTTGAGGGCCTCCCAGGCACGCCCATACGCGGGCGGCCGCGGCCTCCACTTCGGCGTCATCGGGCGAGATGTCGCGGATCTCGTTAATGGCTTGCTCCAGGCGAGGGTCCAGAGGCGAAAATTCAGCGGGGTTCATGCCACTCCTCCCAGATCGGGGCCCCCGGCAGTGGGTTCCTCGGCAAACCGTTCTTTGGTTTGCTGGGGTGGAGCCCCACTTTTGGTTTGCCGGGGTCGGAGATCGGTTCGAAACTCCTTTTCCAGCCGGTCGCGCGTCCGCGAAAGCGTCACCGCCACGGTGCCGGGCGTGGTGTTCAGCAGGCGCGCGATTTCCGGGTTATCTTTGCCTTCGAAAAACCGCAGGATGAACATTTCCGCGATGCGCGGATTCAGGCGCGCCAGGGCGATGCGAAGCCACTCCCGTATCTCCGCCGACGATTGCGCGCGGTCCGGCCCGCGGTGGGCGGACTCGGCGAGCACCGGCTCGAGTTCGTCCAGCGGGATGTTGCGGATGTTCTGGCGCGAGCGCAGCAAGTCTACCGCGGCGTTGACCGCCGCGCGATGCAGGAAACTGGCCATGTTGCCCACCGGCTCGGCCGCTGCATCGCGCTTGAGCAGGCGCAGAAATACCGTTTGCAGCACGTCTTCAGCATCGCTGGCATTGCCGGTGACCCGAAAGGCAGCGCGGTACACCAGGCCATGATGCTCCTGAAAGATCTGCTCCAGTTCCAAAGGCCCCGGCTGGCCTTGTCTTGGCCGGCTGGGGTCGGGCGCCGGAGGTGAGGCCGATTCCGCCGTTACAGCCATAAGCTGTTTCATCCTAGCAGGCTTCCGTTCACCACATGGGACGCGTGGCGGGCGGCGGAATTAGCGGCGCGCCGCGCCCGGGGAGGTCAAACGGGCGCGGCGCGGGAGGAAAAAACCGGAAGTCATTCCCGGTTTTCTACGTTGCCCCTCTCTTGCTTTCAGCAACTTACATGCGAATGGCCGGAAATCGAATTCCGGCCTCAGCTATGCTTCCCCGGCTTGGCGCATGCTTCGGCTTCCTGCAGATGCTTCTCCGCTACCGGGATCATTTTGGCTGCGTAGGCCTTCACGTCGGCATTTTCGCCGTGCTCGGCTTCGCGCTTGAACATTGCCAGGCGGGAGCGATGCGCGGCGATGGCGTTGCGGGTGAAGGTCCGATCGAAGGCCAGCCCCTTGGCGTGCGCCAACTGCGTGACGGTTGGAATTTTGGCGGTATTGATGCCTTTGGGAAGGTCGACACCGGCCTTGACGGCTAGCGCAGTGAGTTGCTCGTAAGAACCCGTATGGTCCTGGTCCAGCGATTTGGCAAGCGTTTTGACATCGTTGCGGGTGGCTTGGTTCTCCGCCATTTGCGCTTCGTGGGCCTGGGTCATGTCCGTCCTGGCGGCGGTCATCAGAAACTGCCGGTCAGCATTGCTCAGGTTGGCGGCATGCACGAGGCCGGAAGCGGCCAGGGCGAAGCCGCAAGCGCTGGTCAGGATGGTACGAATTTGCATGCGTAATTCTCCTCTGGCTTCAGTTTGCAGCCGGAAGAGAGCGGCGCAAATCCTGTCCGGGCAGGAGATGTGTTCAAGCTGGGTGAAGCGGCGCACAACCGGCCCAAGGGACGCGTAAGCCAGCCTGGACGCCGGCGAACCCCGGCGACCGCTCTCTGTTCATTCGATCCCCAGTTTCTTTTGCATGGCCTCGAGCGTGACGCCTTTCGTCTCCGGATACGTCGCGAGCACCACCCCAAACTGCACCACGGTCATGGCCGCGAAAAAGGCGAACGGGGCAGCGCCGGAGCGCGCCGCAATCACTGGAAACACGGCCGCGATCATGGCGTTCATAATCCAGTGAGTGAAACTGCCCAGGCTTTGCCCCTTGGCCCGCACCAGGTTTGGAAATACCTCGCTCAAATAAACCCAGATGACCGCGCCCTGGGAGAAGCCGAAGAATCCGATGAATCCCACCAGGAACCAGAGCAGCCAGCTTTCGTGCTGCTGAGTCGCGAAGACGGTGGCCACGCCGGCCAGGCAGATGGCGGTGCCGGCGGCGCCGATGAGAAGCATCCGCTTGCGCCCGAGGCGGTCGATCACGGACATGGCGAGAATGGTGCAGACCAGATTCGTGAAGCCGATGCCCACCGCCTGCACGTCGCTGGACATGCGGCTGAAGCCGGCGCGCTCGAAGATATCGTTTACATAGTAGAGAATCGCGTTGATGCCGGAAAGCTGGTTGAACATGCCGATGGAGACGGCGAGGAAGATCGGCTTCGCGTACTTGCGCTGGAAGAGGGCCTCAGTCGGACGGCCCCGCTCGGCGTGCAGGCTGGCGAGAATATCGTGCAGCTCCTGCTCGGGATTAGGATCGCCGGTCGCTTTCAGGACGGCGAGGGCTTCGTCCGGCCGGCCCTGGCGTGCCAGCCAGCGCGGGCTTTCGGGAATGCCGAAAAGCGCCGCCACGAAAACCGCCGCAGGGAGGGCGGCAATGCCGAGCTTCCAGCGCCATTCAGCTTCGCCGAAGCCCTGCAGGCTGATGAGGTAATTGGAGAGATACGCCACCAGGATGCCGCTCACAATGTTGAACTGGAACAGCCCGACCATGCGCCCGCGCTGATGTGCCGGCGCGATTTCCGCGATGTACATGGGGCCGACCACGGAAGAGGCCCCGATGGCCAGTCCGCCCAGCACGCGCGCCGCGACCACGGCATACCAGTTGAAAGCAAAGGCGCAGCCGAGGGCAGAAAGAAGATAAAGAATCGCGAGAATCTTCAAGCAGGCGCGGCGGCCATAGCGATCGGCCGGAGGCCCGGCGAAGATCGACCCCAGCACGGTGCCCCAAAGGGCGGCGGAGACCGTAAACCCGAGCAGCGCGGGCGTAAGATGAAACTGATTGGTGAGCGCCCGCGTGGTGCCGGCGATGACGGCGGTGTCGAACCCGAACATCAGACCGCCGAGAGCCGCGACCAGAGCACTCAAAACAAGATAGCGGTTGAACCTGGCCACCAGACGATTGTAGTGCATGTGCGGCAGGAGACCAGGACGCCTGGAAGCCGGTTCACCATGGAGACGGAGAAAGGAATCAAGAAGTCAGGAGACAGAAGTCAGAATGCGGGCGGGCGCCACAACCGCTCGCCCCCAGCCTTCTGACTGCTGACTTCTGAATTCGCTTTTTTCTGTGTCTCTGTGTCTTTGTAGTGAATTCCAGTTCCCGGCACTATCCCGCCGCTTGCGATTTGCGGCCGGGGACGACGTCGATCTGCAATTGCGGATCGGCCGCGGGGATGTAAGACTCAGCGATGCCAAGTTCCCGACGAACCAGGTTGCAGCCTTGGGCGATGGCGCTCGATTTATAAAAAGCGATCTCGCGGTTGCAGCCCTGCCGGCCGAAACCGCAATCGCTCGAGACGATGAGGCGCTCGGCAGGGATATATTTCAGCGCCTTGCGGATTTCCCCGGCGACGTCCTCTGGACGGTCGGCCTGCAGGACGCGATGGCTGACGGCGCCGATGGCGATCTTCTTTTTCAGGTCGTGCTTGAGGGGCTCGAACAGCTCCAGGTCCTTCTGGTTGCGGTCCTTCATTTCCAGCGTCCATACGTCGCCGCGGCAGCGTTCCAGATAGATTTCGATGGAGTTGGCGTAGCTGGTGTCTTCCATGACGCGCTGCATGTTGGGATTGCCCCAGCAGGTGTGGATCCAGATTTCGACGTCGTCCAGACCCTGGACTTCGCGGTTAAAAGCATCCACCATGAACTGTACTTCGGCGTGATCCTTGCCGAACGTATTGGCCATGAAATGAAAGGTGGGCTCCTCGATCTGCATGCATCGACAGCCGGCGTCGCGGAGGGCGAGCAGCTCCACGTTCATGGCTTCGGCCATGTCCCAGATGATCTGCCGCTTGTCCTTGTATTTGGGTGTGTAGATGTCGAGGAAAAGGGCCATTACCTGAGAGCAGCAGGTGCCGAACTTGAGCGGCTTGCGCGTTTTGCCCTGGGCGATGCGCCAGATCTTGTCGTAACCGAGCGGGCGGGCTTCGATTTTGTCCACCACGTGCGGCCAGCGCCAGCCGGTGTAGATCTCGTTGAGAAGGGTTCCGGGCGGATAGTGGAGCCAGGGAGCGGTGGTTTCTTCGGGCTGGAGGTGATCGCCTTCGAAACCGGCCCAGCGCTGGAGCGGGTAATGATGCCAGGCGCGGCCGGCGAGGTCCTCGTCCACGTGAAAATCGCCGTGGGTCAGGATGTCGAGGCCGGCGCGCTCCTGGTCTGCGATGACCACGGCGAGGGCGTCCTGGAATTTTTCGCGGAACCGGACATCGAGCATGCAGGTATCGAGCGGCTTGCCCCACATGCTGACGTCGAACCATCGTGGCCGGGGAAACGATCCGGTAGTGGTGGAGGGAAGGATAAGGTCGCGGGTGGCGGTGAACATGGGTCTATTCTACACAGGGGCCGGGGACCTGGGGCCAGGGGCCGGGGAAGGCCCGTTCAGATCGGGAGATCGCTCCTGGCGGACGCGGATGGGAACCCCTCCAAGCCCAACGAGACCCTCCCTGGTCCCTGGCCCCTGGCCCCCGGCCCCATAATGGAAGTGAGTGGGCACCATTCTCCAAGTCAGCATTTCGCCGGGCGGATTGCCCAAGCGCGCCGTCGCGGCAGGGTATCTCGGAACGCTGGGAGTGGAGGGCGACCGGCATCGCAAGGCGCAGATCCACGGCGGCCCGCGCAAGGCGGTGCTGCTGGCCTCGGCGGAGATGATCGGCGAACTGGCGGCTCAAGGATTTCCGGTATTCTATGGCGCCCTGGGTGAAAACCTGACCACGCACGGGCTGGACTTTCGCGATCTCCGCATCGGGGACCGCCTGCGAGCGGGCGGCGCCATTCTGGAGATTACGGCGCCGCGCATTCCGTGCGCCAGCCTGGACGTTTACGGTCCTACCATCAAGGAAGTGATCTTCGACCAGCGGGTGAAGGATCTCGATCCGTCTTCTGCGCGCTGGGGTATGAGCGGACTGCACACGGCGGTGCTGCAGCCGGGACCGGTGGCGGCAGGCGATCCGATCGAGGTTTTGGACAAGCTTGCCTCTAACGGCGACCCGGAGGCAGGTTCATCGAGGACCCTAGCATGAAGCTATGCAGGTGATCAAAGCGGCGTCGGAACTGGTGGAACGGCTGTTGGCGCCGGCGCCGGATCCGGTGCAGGCAGAGCGATTTCTCGCGCGGCTGCAATACGAGGCGCCGGAAGGTTTCGAGCGCATCGCCGCATCGCCGGCGGCGCTGGGCGCGGCAATTGCAGTGTTTTCCTGCAGCAACTTCCTGGCGGAAGCTGTGCTGCGTGAACCGAAGCGAATTTTCGTAGCGCTCGACCCGGCACGTTTCGGACGCATGCTTTCCAAGGAGGAATACCAGGAGCGGCTGTTGGAAACCTGTCCCAGGCTGGAGGCGATCGATCTGGCGCGGTTCCGGCGGCGCTGCCTGCTGCGCATCGCGCTACGCGACATTCTGGGCGTGGCGACACTCTCGGAAATCACGCACGAATTATCCCACCTGGCCGATGCGGTTCTGGATGCGGCGTATCAGCGGCTGCGTCGGGAATATGTGGAGAGGCACGGCGAGCCGCGGCTGCCGGACGGCTCGGTGTGCGGATTTTCGATTCTGGCTCTGGGGAAGCTGGGCGGCGAGGAGCTGAACTACAGCTCCGATATCGACCTCATGTTCGTATACCAGGGCAACGGGCAGACGGATGGGCCGGTGCGGCTGAGCAACAAGGAGTTCTACAAGAAAGTCGCCAACGAGTACACGGCGCTGCTTTCGGCTTATACGGCGGAAGGGCAGTGCTACCGCGTGGATTTGCGGCTTCGGCCGGACGGGACGCTGGGCGAAATCTGCCTTTCCGCGGCCGGAGCGCGGCAGTATTATGCCGAGCGTGCGCGGGATTGGGAAAAGCAGATGCTGATCAAGGCGCGGGTGGCGGCAGGCGAGCCGGCGGCGGGCATGGAACTGCTGGATTATGTGGAGCCGCTCATCTACCAGAGCTCGCTCGATTTCCGCGCGGTGGAGGCGGTTTCGGAAACGCGCCAGCGGATCAGCGAGAAGATGGCCGCGCGGCGTAGCGGAGGCGCGCTGGATGTCAAGCTGACGCCGGGCGGCATCCGCGATATCGAGTTCCTGGTGCAGTGTTTGCAGCGTCTGCACGGCGGCCGGGAGCCGTGGGTGCGGCACGGCGGCACCATGCTGGCGCTTGGGCGTTTGCGCGACAAGCAACTCCTTTCGGACGGCGAATACGCGCGCCTGGCAAATGCCTACCAGTTCCTGCGCAATTTGGAACACCGTCTGCAGATGGAAGAAGACCGGCAGACGCACACGCTGCCGGCCGATCCAACCCGCTTGGAGACGCTGGCGCGCAAAATGCCGTCCGAGGCCACCGGTGCATCCCTCACCGGCGATCTGCTGCGCGAGCGCTTGCAGATGCATTTCGCCGCGGTGCAGGAGATTTACGAGCGGGTGGTGCACAGCGGAGCGGAGGCGGCAGATCAGACCGCGCTGGCTGAGCCGGTTGGCAGGCGAACCCGCTTGACTCACGATGCCTGGCCACGCGGTCGGGGGCGGCGCGAGCGGTTCCGGGAAATCACCGGCGCCGAGCCTTCAGCGGAAGCGAACGAGATTTTCGAATTGAGCACATATTTCGGCGATGAACTGCTGCGCGAGCCGGAACTCGAAAAGGAGATCGGACAGCCGTTTTCGCTGGAGTGCGGGCAGGCGGAAGACCTGGGGCAATTGCGGCGTTTCTACCGGCGGCAGATGCTGCGCATCGAGAGCGAGAGCATCCTGCGGCGGGCGCCGATCTTCGAGACCCTGCAGAAGACCTCGTCGCTGGCGGATTTTGTAATTGGGCAGGCGTACGAAAAGGCCGGCGGCGAAGGCGACGAGATGATGGTGGTGGCGCTGGGACGGCTGGGTATGCGGGAATTCGACCTGGGCTCGGACGCCGACCTGGTGTTCGTCATCCCCGACGGCGCCGATCACGCGCGCTGGACGGCGGTGGCGGGGCGCATGATCCATGCCATCAGCGCATACACGGGCGAAGGCAAGATGTTCGTGGTGGATACCCGGCTGCGACCAAACGGGCGCGCCGGCGACCTGGTCCTCTCCGAATCCGGCTACATGGAATACTTCTCCCATCACGCCGAAGCTTGGGAAGGGATCACGTACATGAAGGCGAGGGCCGTAGCGGGCAACCTGGAGCGCGCCACGCATTTTCTACATGAGCTGCAACAGGTGGATTGGCGGCGATACGGGCAGAGCATGCGGTCGCGCGAGGAGCTGGCCGCCATGCGGGCGCGCCTCGAAAAGGAGCAGGGGCCGCGCAATCCGCTCAAAGCTGCGGCGGGTGGATTTTACGACATCGATTTCGCGCTCATGTATCTGCGCCTGCGCGGGGCGGGGATCTTCTACAAAGTGCTGAATACGCCGGAGCGGATCGACGTGATTGAGGCGATGGGCCACGTGGACCGGGAGGATGCGGAGTTCCTGCGGGAAGCAGCAACGTTCTACCGCGCCATCGATCACGGGCAGCGGTGCGCGACGGGCCACGCTGAAGGCAGCCTGCCATCCTCTCAAGCGCAGGTCGAGACGCTGGCCAACCTCGTGCGGCGGTGGACACCGGAGCATCTGCACACGCAGCCGCTGGACCAGACGCTGGCGGACATCCGGCGGCGCACGCGGCGGTATTTCCAGCGGTTGTTTGGTGTCGCATGAGACTGTGGCGGCTGGCGGGCGCGGCGCTCATCGTGGCGGCCGTGATCGCGGTCTATCACCTGGCGCTGGCAGTGAACCCGACCACCGTGGCGGTGACGCTGCTGCTGGCGGTGCTGGGGATTTCGGCGTTCTGGGGGCTGGCGGAAGCATTGCTCGCCTCGGCGCTGGGAGTGTTGGGCTTCAATTATTATTTCCTGCCGCCGGTAGGCACGCTCACCATCCAGGACCCACAGAACTGGGTGGCGCTGGGCGCGTTCCTGGTGACGGCGGTGACGGCCAGCCAGTTGTCGGAAAGGGCTCGTAGGCGCGAGGCGGAAGCCGACGCGCGGCGGGTGGAAAGCGAAAGGCTGTACGAGCTCGGGCAGGCGATGATGCCGGGCGGCTCGTCCGCGAGCACGATCCGGCAGTTCGTGCAGAAAGCGCCGCAGGTGCTGGGTTGCGCGGGTGCTGCGTTCTGTTACCTCCCGGCGAATGAAGTCGTACGCTCGGGGCCGGAGACTAAGGTGGTCTCCGACGCGGAGCTGATGCTGGTGGCGGAAGCGGAGGATGTCAAACTGGATGCGGCGGTAGGCCTGGCGCTGGCGCCCGTGCGCTTTGGCGCTCGCTCCCTGGGAAGCCTGGCGTTGGTGGGCTCTTCCGTCTCCGAGCATGTACTACGATCGATCGCCCACCTGGCGGCCATCAGTATCGAAAAGGCGCGCGCGATGGAGGAGGCCAGCCACGCGGAGGCGGCGCGGCAGAGCGAGGCGTTGAAGGCGGCGCTGCTGGATTCGCTGGCCCACGATATCAAGACGCCTCTGACTTCGATCAAGGCCGCCGTCACCAGCCTGCTGGGCGCGGCCGGGCCGGAGCAGCACGAATTGCTGAGCATCATCGACGAGGAAGCCGACCGCCTCAACCGGCTGGCGGCGGAGGTGATCGAGATGGCGCGCATCGAGGCCGGCAAGCTGCACCTGGAGAAAGAGCCGGTGGAGGCCGCGGAGTTGATTGCCGAAGCGCTGGCCGGATTCACGGCGCCGCTGAGGGAGAGGCCGGTGGCCGTGGAAATCGGCGAAAAACTGCCGGAGGCTTACGCGGACCGCGAGTTCATGGTGCAGGTGGTGAAACAGTTTATCGAGAATGCGCTGAAATACACGCCGGCAGGCACTCCCATTCGCGTTAGCGCGCAGGCCAAGGGTGGGAAAATCGTGATCGGCGTGGCGGACCGCGGAGCGGGCGTCGAAGAGAACGAACGCCTGCGCATTTTCGATAAGTTCTACCGCGGGCGGCGGCATCGTTTCCAGGTGCAGGGCACGGGCATGGGATTGGCGATCGCGAAGGGTATCGTGGAAGCGCACGGCGAGCGAATCTGGGTGGAGAACGAGCCGGGCGGCGGATCGGCGTTCTATTTTTCGCTGCCCACCGGAGGGATGCGGTGAGCGCGGGCAAGATCCTGGTTGTGGATGACGATCCGCAGATCCGGCGGGTGATGAAGGCCACGCTGGTGAGCCATCATTACGAGGTTGTGGAGGCGCGCACAGGGGAGGAGGCGCTGGAGGCGGTGCCGCAGGAGCTGCCAAACCTGGTGCTGCTCGATATGAACATGCCAGGCATGGACGGGTTGGAGACCTGCCGCACGCTGCGGGCGGGGTCGGAAATACCGGTGATCATTCTTTCAGTGCGCAACACCGAGCGGGACAAGGTAGCGGCGCTGGATGCCGGGGCGGACGATTACGTGACGAAGCCGTTCGGGATCGAAGAGCTGCTGGCGCGAATCCGGGCAGCGTTGCGGCGCTCGCCGACGGCGCCGGAAGGCGGTCCGCACAGCTTCACGGCGCCCGGGCTGGAGATCGATTTCGACGCGCGCACGGTGCGGGCGCGGGGCAAGGACGCGCGGCTGACACCCAAGGAATTCGAGCTTCTGCGGTACCTGGTGGCACACGCGGGAAAGGCGGTGACGCACCGGGAGTTGCTGCAGGCCGTGTGGGGCCCAGACTACGGCGACGAGCCGGAATACCTGCGGGTATTTGTCAACCAGGTGCGGAAAAAGATCGAAGCCAACCCGGCACATCCGAAACGGATCGTGACGGAGCCGTGGGTGGGGTACAGGTTCGTGGAGTGAGAGGGCGCTGAAAGGCAATTTCAACACGGATGAACACAGATTTGTTGAGTGTTCTTTCCGTGGTTATCCGTGTTGTTCCGTCGCCTGTAGGGGCCGCATACATGCGGCCCGGACTTCAAACCAGCAGCGCGGGCCGGGCATGCCCGGCCCCTACAATCTTTTAATCCCCGTACACTTCGCCGGGCACGTGGCGGCGAACACGGCCGGTGAGGCGTCCACAGAAAAGGCGGAAACGGTCCAGGTAAAGATAGACCACCGGGGTGGTGTAGAGCGTGAGCAACTGGCTGAGCGCGAGGCCGCCGACGATGGCAATGCCGAGCGGGCGGCGCATCTCGGAACCGACGCCGGTGCCGAGGGCCAGAGGGAGACCGCCGAGCAGAGCCGCCATGGTGGTCATGGTGATGGGCCGGAAACGGAGCCGGGCGGCCTTGTAGATCGATTCCTCCGGCGAGAGGCGTTCCTTGCGCGCGGCCTCCACCGCGAAATCGATCATCATGATGGCATTCTTCTCCACGATTCCGATCAGCAGGATAATGCCGATCAAGGCGATCACGCTGAGGTCCGTCTTGGTGAAGATGAGCGCGAGCAGCGCTCCGACGCCGGCGGAGGGCAGCGTCGAGAGGATGGTGACAGGATGGATCAGGCTCTCGTACAGCATGCCGAGGACGATGTAGACCGCGATCAGGGCGGCGGCGACGAGGATCGGCTCATTGGCGAGTGAATCCTGGAAAGCCTGGGCGGTGCCGGAAAAACTCGCGGAAATACTGGCGGGCAAGCCGAGATTGCGCTGGATATCGAGGATCTCTTCGACCGCCGTGCCCAGCGGTTTACCGGGGGCCAGATTAAAGGAGATGGTCACGGAGGGGAACTGGCCGGAGTGGTTCACCTGGAGCGGGCCGGTATTGGCCTCGTAATGGGTAAAGGCGCTGAGCGGGACTTCGCCCTTGGTCCCCTTGAGATAGAGATAGCGTAGGCCATCCGGGTTCTGCCAGAATTCGGGCGCGGCTTCCATGATTACGTGATACTGGTTGAGCTGGGTGTACATGGTGGAGACCTGGCGCTGGCCAAAGGCGTCGTAGAGGGTATTGTCGATAGCGGCGGCGGAAATGCCCATGCGGGCCGCGGTAGGCCGGTCGATCACCAGGTTGGCGGCGAGGCCCTTGTCCTGCTGGTCGCTGTTCAGGTCCACCACGCCGCTGATCTGGCGCATGGCGCGCACCATCCGCGGCGCCCAGAGGGCGAGATCGGCGAGATTGTCGCCGTGGAGGGTGTACTGGTATTGGGCGGCGCTGCCGCGGGCGCCGATGCGCAGATCCTGGACGGATTGCAGGTAGAGGGTCGCGCCGGGGATGTGAGAAACCGGGCCCCGGCGGATACGGGCGATGATCTCGTCGGCGGTGGCCTCGCGGCCCTCCTCGCGGAGGGTGATGAACATGCGCCCCTGGTTGGCGCCGCCGCTGCCGCCACCAGTGCCGCCGGTCGATGCCAGCAGGATCGTGACATCGGGATCTTCGCGCACGGCGGCGACGAATTGGTGGAGCAGTTTTTCCATGGATTGGAACGAGGTCTTCTGATCGGCGTAGATGGTGCCGCTGAGACGGCCGGTATCCTGCTGCGGGAAGAAGCCTTTGGGGACAATCACGTAGAGGTAGACGGTGAGGGCGATGGTGCCCAGGGTGACGCCCAGGGTGAGCGGCTGGTGGCGCAACACCCAGGAGAGCGTGCGCGTATAGAAGCTCAGGACCGCGTCGAAGCCGCGCTCGCTCAGCCGGTAGATCCAGTTGTGGCGCTGCTCGCCGTGCGGCTTGAGCAGACGCGAGCACATCATGGGCGTGGCTGTCAGCGACATCAGCATGGAAATCAGGATGGCCACGGAAAGGGTGACGGCGAATTCGCGGAAGAGGCGGCCCACCAGCCCGGTCATGAGGAGAATGGGAATGAACACGGCCACCAGCGACGTGCTCATGGTGACCACCGTGGAGCCGATTTCCTGCGCGCCCAGCAGGGTGGCCTGCATGGGCGACATGCCCGCCTCCAGGTGGCGGGTGATATTCTCGATCACCACGATGGCATCGTCCACCACGAAGCCGGTAGCGATGGTGAGCGCCATCAGGGAAAGATTATCGATGCTGTAGCCGAGCAGGTACATCACCCCGAACGTGCCGATTAGGGAAACCGGGACGGCAATGGCCGGGATGAAAGTGGTGCGCGGGCTGCGCAGAAACACGAAGACCACCAGGATGACCAGCGAGATGGAGATCATCATGGTGAACTCGATGTCCTTGATGGAGGCGCGGATGCTGGTGGTGCGGTCCATGCCGATGGAGATCTTCATGGCCGCGGGAATCTCCGCCTGGAGCACGGGAAGCTGGGCGAGGACGCGGTCGCGAGTTTCCACCATGTTGGCGCCGGGCTGGCGGAACACCCAGAGCATGATGGCGGGCTGGTCGTTCAACATGCCGGCGTTGCGCAAATCCTCGACCGAATCGGTGACCTGGGCCACGTCGCTGAGGAGAACGGCGCCGCCGGTGGGCCGGTAATTGACCACCAGAGACTTATACTGCTCGGCCTTGAGGAGCTGGTCGGTGGCGGCGATGGCTTGGGAGCGGCGGGAATCGGCGAGATTGCCTTTGGGGGAATTGACGTTGGAGTGGGCCACCGTGTTGCGGACATCTTCGAGATCGACGCCGTAATTGTTGAGCAGGGTGGGATTGACCTCGATGCGCACGCCGGGCAGAGCGCCGCCGAACAAGCCCACTTGTCCCACGCCCTGAATCTGCGAGAGCTTCTGCTGAATGATGGAGGAGGCGGCATCGTACATTTGCGCGCTGCTGTAGGCCTTCGAGGTCACCGCCAGCATCAGCACGGGGGCATCGGCGGGATTGATCTTGCGCCAGGTAGGATTGCTGGGGAGGTTGGGAGGAAGCTGGCTGCGGGCGGCGTTGATGGCGGCCTGCACGTCGCGCGCCGCGGCGTCGATGTTGCGGCTGAGGTCGAACTGGAGGTTGATCGAGGCGGAGCCGAGGAAGCTGGTGGACGTCATCTCGTTGACGCCGGCGATGCGGCCGAACTGGCGTTCCAGAGGCGTGGCCACTGAGGAGGCCATGGTTTCCGGGCTGGCGCCGGGCATCGCCGCACCGACCGAGATGGTCGGGAACTCGACCTCCGGCAGCGGCGACATGGGCAGAAAATTGAACGCCACCGCGCCTGCCAGGGCGACGGCCACGGTCAGCAAAGTGGTGCCACAGGGGCGATGAATGAACGGAGTGGAAAGGCTCATCGCGTCACCAGATCTGCGCCCCGGTCAGGCCGAAACCTCCGAGGGATGCGATTTCTTAAACCTCCTGGCGAGGCTGGCGAAACCGAGGTAGATCACCGGCGTGGTGTAGAGGGTCAGCAACTGGCTGAAAATCAGCCCGCCGACGATGGTGATGCCGAGCGGCCGGCGCAGCTCCTGGCCCACGCCCGAACCGAGCGCCAGCGGCACGCCGCCCAGCAGCGCCGCCATGGTGGTCATGATGATGGGACGGAAGCGCAGCAGGCAGGCCTGGTAGATGGCCTGCAGCGGCTCCGCGCCTTCCTTCCGCTCTTTTTCCAGCGCGAAATCGATCATCATGATGGCGTTCTTCTCCACGATGCCGATTAAGAGCACGATGCCGATTAACCCGATGACGCTCAGCTCCGTCTTGCACAGCATGAGCGCCAGCAGCGCTCCCACGGCGGCGGAGGGCAAGGTGGAGAGGATGGTGATGGGATGAATGTAGCTCTCGTAAAGCACGCCGAGAACGATGTAGACGGTGACCACGGCGGCAAGGATGAGAATGGGCTCGTTGGCGAGCGAGGTGATGAAGGCTTTGGCGGTGCCCTGAAAATCGGCCTGAACGCTGCGGGGGATGCCGAGGTCGCTGGTGGCGGTGTTGATTTCGCGGACGGCGTCGCCCAGGGAGGCATCGCGCGCCAGGTTGAAGGAAAGGGTGGTAACCGGGAACTGGCCCTGGTGGTTGACCACCAGCGGGGAGGTCAACTGCTCCCAGCGGGTGATGGCGTCCATAGGGACTTCGCCGCCGGTCGAGGAGCGCAGGAAAATGTCGTGCAGGTCCCCAGGCCCCAGTTGAAAATCCGGCTTGATTTCGAGCACCACGCGGTACTGATTCAACTGGGTGAACATGATGGCCACCTGGCGCTGGCCGAAAGCGTCATAGAGGGTGTCGTCGATATTCTGCGGGGTGATGCCGAGGCGGGAGGCGGTGGAGCGGTCGATCAGCAGCCGGGTCTGCAGGCCGGTGTTTTGCTGGTCGCTCGCCAGGTCGCGCAGGCGGGCGGAACCCTGCAGCTTGGCGGCCAGGCGGGTAGCCCAGATGCTCAGCTCGCTGGCGTCTGGATCTTCCAGGCTGTACTGATATTGGGTCCGGCTGACGCGGTCTTCAACGGTGAGGTCCTGCACCGGCTGCATGTAGAGGGTGATGCCCTCCACCGCCGCCAACTGCGGCTGGAGGCGGCGGATGACATCGCTGGCGCTGACTTTGCGGTCTTCGAGCGGCTTGAGGTTGATTTGGATGCGGCCGCTGTTGAGGGTGGAGTTGGTGCCGTCGACGCCGATGAAGGAGGACAGGCTCTCCACCGCGGGGTCTTTGAGGATGACGCGGGAAAGCGCCTGCTGTCGCTCCGCCATGGAAGGGAACGAAACCGTTTGCGGGGCTTCGGAAATGCCCAGGATCACGCCCGTATCCTGCACCGGGAAGAAGCCCTTGGGAATGATCATGTAGAGATAGCCGGTGAGCCCGAGGGTGCCGAGGGCGACGCAGATGGTGAGGAAACGGTGGCGAAGAACGACGGTGAGGGTGCGGCCGTAAAAGGCGATGATGGCTTCGAAAACGCGCTCGGAGGCGCGGTACATCCGGCCCTGCTGGCTGGGAGGCGTATGGCGCAGCAGACGCGAGCACATCATGGGAGTCAGCGTTAACGATACGAACGCCGATATCATGATCGTCACGCTCAGGGTAACAGCGAATTCGCGGAAGAGGCGGCCCACGATGTCGCTCATAAAGAGGAGCGGGATGAGCACGGCAATGAGCGAAACGGTCAACGCCATAATGGTGAAGCCTACCTGCTCGGAGCCGCGCAGCGCGGCTTCGAGAGGCGGTACACCCTCCTCGATGTAGCGCATGACGTTCTCGATCATGACGATGGCGTCATCCACCACGAATCCGGTGGAAATGGTGAGCGCCATTAACGTGAGGTTATTCAGGCTGAAGCCGAGCAGGTACATCGCGCCGAAGGTGCCGACCAGCGAGAGCGGGACGGCGACGCTGGGGATGACGGTAGCGGCGAGATTGCGGAGGAAGAGAAAGATGACCATCACCACGAGGGCGATGCAGAGCAGGAGCTCGAATTCGACGTCGCGGACGGAGGCGCGAATGGTGGTGGTGCGGTCGGTGAGGATGGAGACGTTGATGGAGGTGGGGAGAGAGGTGCTGAGGACGGGCAGCAGCCGCTTGATACGGTCCACCACCTCGATGATATTGGCGCCAGGCTGGCGCTGGATGTTGACGATCACGGCGGGAACGTCGTTCATCCAGGCCGCCAGTTTGACGTTTTCGGCGTCGTCGACGACGTTGGCAACATCCTGGAGGACCACGGGAGCACCGTTGCGATAGGCGACGACGAGCGGCTTAAAATCGGTGCTGGTAAGAAGCTGATCGTTGGCGCCGATCGTGTAGGACTGGCGGGAGCCATCGAAGCTTCCTTTGGCCTGGTTGACAGTGGCGCTGGCCAGCGCGGTGCGGAGATCTTCCAGGTTGAGCCCGTAAGCCGAGAGAGCGGTCGGATTGGCCTGCACGCGCACAGCCGGCTTCTGGCCTCCGCTGATACTGACCAGCCCGACGCCGGGGAGCTGCGAAATCTTCTGGGCCAGACGCGTATCGGCCAGGTCTTCCACCTTGGAGAGCGGAAGCATCGAAGAGGTCAGCCCGAGGGTGAGAATGGGGGCGTCGGCGGGATTCGTCTTGCTGTAGATCGGCGGATTAGGCAGGTTGGATGGGAGGAACGTGGTGGCGGCGTTGATGGCCGCCTGCACCTGCTGCTCGGCCACATCGATATTCAGGTCGAGAACGAATTGTAGAGTGATGACCGAAGCGCCCTGCGAACTGGCAGAGGTCATCTGGTTCAGGCCGGGAACCTGGCCGAACTGCCGCTCCAGAGGAGCGGTGACGGAAGAGGCCATGACGTCCGGCGCAGCGCCGGGATAAAAGGTAACTACCTGGATGGTCGGATAATCCACCTGGGGGAGGGCCGAAACAGGAAGCTGCCTAAAGGCAACGCCACCCACCAGCAGGACCCCGGCCATCAGCAGCGACGTGGCGACCGGCCGCAGAATGAACGGACGGGACGGGCTCATTTGGTTTCCGAACCGCGTCCGCCGGCCGAACGCGGCTGGTTCTTGCCGTTGCCCTGGCCCACCATGCGGACTTCCACCCGGCTCCCTTGCTGCAGCTTATCGACGCCGTCGATGACCACGATCTCGCCGGGCTTCAAGCCATTCTCGATGAGGGCGTCATCGCCTTGCACCGGGCCGGGCGTGACCGTGCGCATCTCGACAGTCTTGTCCTCGTGCACGACGTAGACAAAGCTGGAAGTGGGGCTGTGCTGGACGGCGGCGGCGGGAGCGACGACTACGCCGTGGCGGGTTTCGATCAGCAAACGCGCGTTGACGAACTGGTTGGGGAAAAGAGCGTTGTCGAGATTGGCGAATTCGGCCTTGAGCTTGGCAGTGCCGGTGCCGGGATCGATGGCGTTGTCGACCGTGAGCAGTTTGCCGGTAGCAATGCGTTGCTTGAGGTCGCGGTCCCACGCTTCCACGGGGAGGATTACGCCGGCGCGCCATTTGCGCATGATGTCGGGCAGGTAGTCCTGGGCAAGATTAAAAATCACGGCGATGGGTTGAAGCTGAGTAACGGTGGCCATGCCGTTGACGTCGGCGGCGTGGACGATGTTTCCCTGGTCCACCAGGCGAAGCCCGATGCGGCCGGTGAGTGGGGAGAGAATGCGGCAATAAACCAGGTTCACTTTGATGTTTTCGATTGCGCCCTGATCGGCCTTAACGGCACCCTCGTACTGGTGGACCATGGAGCTCTGGGTGTCGGACTGCTGGCGGGCGATGACGCCCTGCTGCGACAATTGCGCGTAGCGGATCTGATCGAGCTTGGCATTGTCGAGCATGGCCTGGTCGCGGGCGAGCTGACCTTCGGCCTGCACCAGTTGGGCCTCAAACGGGCGGGAGTCGATTTCCGCCAGGAGGTCGCCTTTTTGCACGAACTGGCCTTCGGTGAAGGCGACGTGGATCAGTTCTCCGTCTACCCGGCTGCGAATCGTGACCGTATTATAGGCGGCAGCGGAGCCCAGGCCGGTAAGAAAGAGATTGAAATCGCCTCGGCGCACCGGCGCCGCCACGACTGGAAAGGCGGCCGAGCCTTTCTTCGAGGGAGCCTTTTCCGCGGGGACGGCGCCACTGGTCTTCGCTTGCACCTGCGCATAATAACGATACCCGGCGGCACCCGCTACCAGCAGAACCAGGAACCATATCCACCCATGGCTCTTATGCGGCCGGGCCGGAGACCCGGGCTGCGGAGGCACTGCCGATGGCGCTTGGGGAGCCGGCGCGAAATTGGTTCCCATGGCGCAGTAGTATAACATTCAATGGCGTAGGATCGAAAACGAAGCGCTTCCGATAACACCTTTCGCGTCAGGGGCCTAGCTCCAAAGGGCTAGCTTGAATTCGATTGAGTCTCGTAACTTGCGCGCGGGTACGCGCGCCTCTACAGACAATCCCCGTTACGACAGCGGGCGCACTCACCCCTATCACCCAATGCGCCCGCTTTACCTTTCACAGTTACAGGTAAAGTTCGCATGCAGGCAGTCGCGCCGTGAGGTACGGTGCTAATTCGGAGACCCTTCGCTCGCGCTCGCCCCTATTACGGGACAGTCGAGGAAGATCAATAGCAGAGCGTGCCCGAGCGCGGGTGCTCTTCGGGATTGGGAAGGTAGAGGGTCTTGCAGTGCTCGCAACGGTAGATTTCGGCGGCGGCGCCGAATCTTTGCTTCACTTCGTCGCCAAAAAAATACCAGCGTTTCAGATGGCCGGCGCACAACTTGCCTTTCTCGTCGTGCTCGTTGCAGGCACGCATGCGGGAAAAGCGGCGTTTCACCTTGGTGCCGTCGCTCAGAGTTTCGACCAGCTCAGCGACGGGCATGGGCTTGTCGGAGGCGGCATATTTGGGATTGGCCATAGCGAGAACGTTGAGTATAACAAGCTGCTTGACGGATGGGCTCAGCGAGACTTCAGTTGTTCCGGCAGGACGGCATAGCCGTCCGGTGGCGGGAAGATCGAGATGAAGAGTTCCAGGCGGCGGCGCAGATAGCGGCTGGGCATCTGGCGCGGGCCGGTTTCGACATCGATATCGCAGCAGGTGCCGTGCAGGTAGAGGGTGAGAGTATCTTCGAAGGCCTGCCGGGCGTATTCCCGGAACAGCTTGGTTTCCCTGCGTACGTTGGTCTGGCGGCGGACGAGGGCCTGCTTGAGATGCCAGCTCTTCTCATCCACCTCGCCGTGCACTTCTGCGCTCAGTTCCTCGCGGATGGTCCGGTAGAAACGCTCCTGAATGTCGGTGGACCAGTGCGAGGCGATGACGGCTGCCAGCGCGTTATAGAACTGATAATGATAGTCGGCGACCTCCAGATCCTTGGTCGCGAGGGCTAAGACGGTCATCTCGCCGACTTCGGCGCGGGAGACCGCAATCTGACGCGTTTCGGCGGGACGCTCGAAGGTGACGGAATCACTCTCCTTGCCGTTACCCTTTTCGAGGTAAGGGACCAGCAAGAGTCCGACGTGCGGCAGAAGACCGGTGGCGCCGGGAGAGATGGCGGCGATCGGATCGTTGAGATATTGCCGCAGATCTTCTTCGGCCATGGGCAGCGTCGAGAAATACGAGAACTTGTTAGTGACGGGAATCATCTCGCCGCGAAATCGGTTGGCGAGCTCTTCCACAGTCACTCGGGAGCGGCCGGCGTCGGTAGACATTAGATCCGGTTCGATTGTAGCAAGGCGTCAGGGATCGGGGCGATGCGGCAGAGGGGACCCACATCGTGGCGAAAGCAGCGAGTCCGCGCCGGGAAGCTTCATCGCCCCGCCCCCGGTCCCTGATCCCCGACCCCTCCCGGGCTAAACTTGAGAAGGATGGCGTTGAACGTGCTCGTTTCCGCCGGCGAGGCGTCGGGAGATTTGTATGCCTCGATGCTGGTGGAGGAATTGCGGCGGATCTGGCCGGATGCGCGGTTTTTCGGCTGTACTGGGCCGAAGCTCCGGGCCGCAGGCGTGGAAACGGTGGTAGATGCCGCCAGCCTGGCGGTGGTAGGGTTGGCGGAGGTGGTGGCGCACATTCCGCGGATCTGGAAGGAATACCGCAGGTTGGTGCGGGAGGCAGAGGCGAGGCGCCCCGCCGTGGCCATCCTTACCGATTCCCCGGATTTCCATCTGCGAGCGGCTCGCCGGCTGGCAGCCGCGGGAATTCCGGTGGTTTACCTGGTTGCGCCCCAGGCTTGGGCGTGGCGGCGGGGCCGGGTCAAAGAGATGCGGCGCACCATCGCGCGTTTGCTGTGCATCTTCCCTTTCGAAGAGGAATTCTTTCGGAATGAGGGGGTTAGGGCAGTATACGTCGGTCATCCCCTCGCCGGGCTGGTGAGGCCGGGGTTGGGGAGGGACGAGTTTTTTCGGAAACACGGGCTGGCCGCGGACCGTCCATTGATAGCAGTGCTCCCCGGAAGCCGCCGCGGGGAAGCCGCGCGACATCTGCCCGCGCTGCTGGATGCGGTGGCCCGGTTGTACCGGGAGCAGGCATTGAATGTGGTGCTGCCGGCCTCGGCCAATACCGGGGCCGTGTTTTTCCGGGAGAGGATCGGGAAGGTGCCGATTCGGGTGATCGACGGGGAGAGCTGGGATGCCATGGCGCATGCCGACCTCGCGCTGGCCGCGAGCGGCACGGTGACGGTGGAAGCGGCGCTGCTGGGGACCCCAATGGTCACGTTTTACAAAGTGACCATGCCAAGCTGGGCGGCCGGAAAGTTACTAGTCCGGGTACCGTATTATTCAATGGTGAACCTGATTGCGGGGCGGGAGGTGGTGCCGGAACTGATGCAGTCGCAGATGACCGGTGAAGCCATTGCCGCCCAGGCGCGACGGCTGCTGACGGATGGGCCGCCGCGCTGGGAAATGAAAGAGGGGCTGGCCGAAGTGGTGCGGAAACTGGGAGCCGGGTTGACAGGCCAAGGACCCCGGCCGATGGAACGCGCGGCCGCGATAGTGCAAGAGGTACTGGAAGGACAAGTCGCACATGTTTCTTGATTACACCCCGGCAGGCCAAAAGCGGACCAACCGGGGACTTTGTATTCGCACGGCAGGGCCTTTGGCGGCCGGTCTTCTTCTGTTTGCCGCGGCATATCTGGCGCCAGCGCAGGAACGCCGTTCCAATTCGCGCATCGATGTGCAGAGCGTCAACATCGAGGCGGAGATTTCTCCCAACCTGGCGAGCATCGCTGCGAAAACCACGGTCAACTTCGTGCCGGTGGACGACACGGTGACGTCGGCCACCTTCGAGCTGAATAACGCACTGAACGTTTCGCGCGTAGTGGACGGTGCGGGCAAACAGATTCCGGCCTCGCGGACGCAGCAGGATTTCAGCGTGCGGCTGACGTTCGAACCGGCGTTGGTGAAGGGACAACCGGCGAGCGCTACCTTTTATTACGACGGCAAGCTGAGTGGAGCGGAGGATTCGCCGGTTTACGGCATCAAGTTCGCGGCGATTCACCCGGATTATGCGTTTTTGCTCTACCCGGCGCGCTGGTTCCCTGTCAGCGGGTACACTACGGACCGGTTCGCGGCGGACGTGAAAATCACGGTGCCGGCAGGATACACGGTGCTGGGCAGCGGCCTCGATTCGCACCAGGCGGCGGGCGACAAGACGGTGTGGGAAATCAAGATGGATAAGCCGTCGTTTCCCGGCAGCATCGCGGTGGTGAAGGACCAGCCCGTCAAAGCCGAGGCGGAAGGGCTGACCACCAATGTGTACTTCAGGGGACCTGAGGCGGCGGTGGCGCAGGCGTACGGAGAGGACACGGGAAAGGTGATGTCCTACTTTACCGGCCTCTATGGGATTCCGCCGTATGCCAACCTGACCGTTGTAGAGACGGAAGACGGCGCGCCCAACGGCTATACCGCACCGGGGCTGATTTTCCTGGCGCCGCACGCCATCGGCAAGCAGCCTAATGACCGGCTGCTGGCCAACGAAGTGACGCGGCAGTGGTGGGAGGAAATGCTCTCGCCGACCACGCGCAACCACCTGTGGCTGGAGAACGGCATGGCCGATTATTCGGAGTTACTTTGGGTGGAGCACACGGCGGGCGCAGGCGCGCTCGACACGGCGCGGCAGAACGAAATGGTGGGGGCGTTGACGGTGGACAACGTGCCGATTATGCAATCGGCGCGGCTGGAAGACTATTCGCCAGAGCTGTGGGCGCTAACGGGGAACAAGGGCGCGGCGGCGCTCAGCATGCTGCGATATGTCGCCGGCGACCAAAAATTCTTCGAGATCCTGAAGACATTTGCGCAGCAGAACATATGGAAATCCGTGAGCACCGACGATTTCAAAACAGTGGCGGAGAAGATTACTGGCCAGGACCTGGGCTACTTCTTCATCCAGTGGATCGAATCGAGCGGGGCACCCGAATTCCGGCTGGATTACACGATTTACCGGGTGAACAACGGGGCGAACGGGAAATCCGGTTTTCGCGTGATGGGCAAGATCTCGCAGGATTTGGACACCTTCCGGATGCCGGTCGACCTGAAGATCGAGACGGAAGGCAACCCCGAGACGCAGCGGGTGGAAGTGGCCGGGACAGCCTCGGAATTTTCGGTGGACACATTCGGCAAGCCGAAAAAGGTGACCATCGATCCGGATAACCGGGTACTACGATACAGCCCGCAGATCCGCGTGGCCGTGGCGATTCGCAAGGGTGAGCAGTTCGCACAGCTGAGCGAGTTCGGCGAGGCGCTCCAGCAGTACCGCAAAGCACTGGAGACGCAGCGGAACAGCTCGCTGGCGTACTACCGGATCGCGGAAGTGGAATTCCTGCAGAACATGTTCCAGCAGGCCGCGAACGACTTCCGCGAATGCATCAACGGCGACCAGGACCCGAAGTGGACGGTGGTGTGGGCGCACATCAACCTGGGCAAGATTTTCGACGTGACCGGCCAGCGGGATCGCGCGGTCAATGAATACAATCAGGCGATCCGGACACGCGACGATACGCAGGGCGCGCAGGAAGAAGCGGCGAAGTATCTGAAGACGGCCTACCAGCGGGAGAAGCGGGCGGAGCCGTAGCCCGGGCAGTTGTCAGCTTTTTCGGCTAGGGTGCGGTAAAGTGGATGGGCCCGTTGCTCCTGTCGGCCGGGCCGCATGTATGCGGCCCCTACGAACGTTAGGGCCGATGTCACAAGGGCCATCGGGCGGGATTGGCCTCAATGTAGGCGTTCAGTTCCTGCCACTCTGCTTCGCTGCGGATAATTCGATCTCAGTAACCCCGCTGCCACACCGCGAATCCCAGTTCCCGGCTCACCGCCGCCTTGAAGGCTCCGACAACCGTGTGTAGGGGCCGGGCATGCCCGGCCCGCGGCTCGTTAATTACGAGAATCCCATGAATGTGGTTCGGCATGATCACGAACGCATCCAAATCGACATTTGAAAAGTGCTCGGGAATTGCGTTCCAGCAGTGTTGGACGCAAAATCCGATGGCGCTCAGTCGCATTGTTCCGTCTGTGATCTCGTCCAAAAGGCAGCGGTGCCCAGCCGTGCATATCGTCAGGAAGTACCCCTCTGGTTGCGAATAATCGAATCCGGGTAGGCGCATGCGCCAGCGGCGCGGAAGGTCCATAGAGAGATAGTCGGCGCGGCGGGAGAAGGTTCACGGTATTTTGCCGGCGCGGGCCGCATGTATGGGGCCCCTACAGCAGGCCGGAGCGGACTAGCAATGCGTTCGGGTCGGGGTCGCGGCCCATGAAGGCGCGGTAGAGATCGGCCGGGTCTTCGCTGTCGCCTTTGGACAGGATTTTCTGGCGGAAGGCGGTGCCGACTTCGCGGCTGAAAATGCCGAGGTCGCGGAAGCGGGTGAAGGCATCGGCATCCAGAACCTCAGCCCATTTGTAGGAGTAGTAGCCGGCGCCGTAGCCGACCGGGCTGCCGAACAGGTGGGTGAAGGCCGCGATCATCGCATGCTGCGGCGGCAGCGGGGCCGGCGTGAATTCCTGGAGCACACGGCGGGTGTAATCCACCAAATCACCATCGCGCTCGGGCGCGTAGCGGGTGTGCAGGAGGAGGTCCACGAAGCCGAATCCGAGCTGGCGCATTTGCGCGTTGGCAGCGCGGAAGGTGCGGGCGCGCTTCATCTTCTGGAACAGGTCTTCCGGGACGGGCTCGCCGGTCTCCCAGTGGCGTGCGAACAGGTCGAGGGCGGGCCGCTCCCAGCACCAGTTTTCCATAATCTGCGATGGAAGCTCGACGAAATCCCAGGCGACGTTGGTGCCGGCCAGGGAGCGGATTTCCACCCGGCTGAGCAGGTGATGGAGCAGATGGCCGAACTCATGGAAGATGGTTTCTACCTCGCGGTGCGTCAGCAGCGCAGGCTTACCGCCGACGGGCGGAGTGAGATTGCCGCAGATGAGGCCAAGGTGGGGCTCGAAACGGTCAGGCGCCGGACCGCCGGTGACGAGCGAATCCATCCAGGCGCCGCCGCGCTTGTTCTCCCGTGGGTACCAGTCTGCGTAGAAGCCACCAAGGAACGTGCCGTTCTCGTCATAGATGTCGTAATAACGGACGTCGGGATCCCAGGTCGGCACACCCGCTTCCTCAGTGACGCGGATGCCATAAAGGCGGGACACAAGCTCAAACAGGCCGGCGGTTACGGATTCCAGGGGAAAATATGGGCGGAGGGCTTCCTCGTCGAAGGCGTAAAGGGCCGCGCGCTGCTTTTCGGCGTAATAGGCCACGTCCCAGGGCTGGAGTTCGGAAGCGTTGGGGCCTTCCAGGGAACGGCGGAACTCTAGCAGTTCCCGGTTCTCCTCTCGGAAACGGGTTTCGGTTTTGGCCCGAAGATCTTCCAGAAACTCCAGTGCGTGGTCGCCGCTATGGGCCATGCGGTCTTCCAGGACGAGATCGGCGAAATCTTGGAAGCCGAGCAGGGCGGCTTTCTGGCGGCGCAGTTCCAGGATGCGGTTGAGCAAGGGGCGGTTGTCGCGGTCCGGCTCGGTCGCGCGGACGGCATAGGCCTCATAGAGCTGGCGGCGGATGGCGGAATTGGCCAGGTACGTCATCACGGCGAAGTAGTCGGGGGCCTGGAGGGTGAAGCGCCAGCCGGGTTTGCCTTTGCGTGCGGCGCTCTGGCTGGCGGATTCCAGGGCACTAGGCGGGAGACCGGCCAGATCGGCGGTATCGGTGATGAGCAGGTCGAAGGCGTTGGTCGAGTCGAGAACGTTTTCGGAAAATTTAGTGGTGAGGCGGGTCAGCTCGACATCGATCTGCTCGAGTTGCTGCTTGCCGGCGGGATCGAGATCAGCTCCATGGCGGCGGAAGGTGTCCATGGTTTTGTGCAGGAACCGGTGGCGCTCACCGGCCAGAGATTGGCCCTCGGCGGTGGTCGAAAAGGACTTGATGGCCTTCCATAGGCCCTGGTGCAATGGGATGCCGCTATAGAAGGCGCTGACTTCGGGCTGGACAGCGTTGAAGGCTGCGCGGAGCTCGGGATAGGTGGCGACGGCCTCCATGTGGCGGACGACGGCCATGGTCCGATCCAGCGGCTCGGTGAGCGTGTCCAGGGCGCTCATCGTGTTCTCGAAGGTGCGGGGGGCAGCTTCGGCGGCCAGATCTTCCAGGCGTGTGCGGGCATCACGCAGCAGTTCGAAAACGGCGGGTTCCACATGGGCTGCGCGAATACGGTCAAAAGGGACGCGAAACCCCATGGAAAGCAGCGGGTTGTGAGCATCGGATGGGGCCATGACCTTCAGCGTATCAAGCCGTAAGAGTTCCATTACGGGTGGCGCGTACGGAATCCGTCAAAACGGGTACCATAGAAGGAATGGATGTTGATGTCAACGGGGGGCGTTGCCGCTCCCTGACGGGTAAGCGGCTCGACGTGTTTGCCCTGGTAATTTACGTTCCGGACCCCTTGGGCCGCTTTCTGGACGATTTGCGCAGGGAACTGGTGCCGCACTGCGATCCTCACGCGCACGTGAGCGTTCTGCCGCCACGGGAGCTGGCCGGAGATTGGGAAAGGGCCGCGCAGCAGGCTCGCTCGTTGACCGAAAGGTGGGCTCCGTTCGAGATGGAACTCACTTCGGTCGAGATTTTTCCGGCTACGAGCGTGATTTATATCGAGATCGGACGGGGGGCAACAGAGCTGCGGCGGCTGCACGCGGCTATGAACACGGCGGCATTGGCGTATCCGGAACCTTATCCATACCACCCCCACATCACAGTCGCGCAGGATATTCCCTGCGAGGGTGTGGAGGCCGTGGCGGAAAAGGCGCGGCGCTGTTGGGCAGAGTACCGGGGCACGCGGGTCTTTCGAGCCGAACGCGCGGTTTTTGTACGCAACCTCATGGATAACTGTTGGAAGGACTTGGCAGAATATCCGCTGGGCGCTGTACCGGTCTAGCAGAGAAAGCTCTACAGTTCCGGACCGCTCGTTCCGATAGAAGGACTGTGAGAACGGTTGCGATCTGCGATACCGAGCCGGTGGCGATCGAAGGCCTCCGCACGCTTCTGCACGCCACGGGGCAGTGGCGAGTCGTCGCGGCTGAAAAACGGCTGACAGACGTATTAGACTCCATCCGGAAATGGAGCCCGGACGTTGCGGTTTTCGACAAGGCGCTCGGGATGGAGCAAATGCTTGAGGCAATCCGCATCCTCCGTGGCTCGGGGCTGGCGACGGTCCCAGTGGTTTGGGGCGTCTCGATTTGCGAAGCGGACGCGGTGCGGCTGCTACGGGCGGGTGTCCTGGGGGTAGTCCGGAAGACTTGCAAGCTGAGCGCACTGGTGGACTGTATGGCAGCCGCGGCGGACGGCAGCAATTGGCTGGACGAAGGCTTAGTTTCGTCGGCGGAGACGGCACCCCCCGCAACTACGCACGCGCTTACCCGCCGGGAGCTTCAGATTCTGGACATGGTCGAGCGCAGCCTGCGAAATCGCGAGATCGCCGCGGCATTGGGGATCCGAGTGGGAACCGTCAAGATTCACCTCCGGCACATCTTCGAAAAGACCGGTATTCGCGGGCGGTACGGACTGGCGTTGCTCGGGCTGCGCGCCAAGCGCCCTGCCTTGCACGTCATGTAATCCCGGTGTGCGCCGGGCATCTGAATCCGGCGCTAAAGCCGCCCGAACAGGAAGCGTGCCCGTTTCCTGAGGCTACGCATCCTCTAGCCGGCCGCACCGCTGCGAGACGGTGCGCTCATTTGCTAAAATCAAGCTCGGAGGCAGGAGACGGGTGTGTTTCGGTTTCTGATCTCCGCCCGCAAGTTGTTCCAATCCAGCACGGGCCACCCTAGCTCAGTTGGTAGAGCGGCTGATTCGTAATCAGCAGGTCTCCGGTTCAAGCCCGGAGGGTGGCTCCATAAAATCAATCATTTACAGATCAATTCACCGGGGCGGGGGACTGTCTGGTAGCAACCGTGGTAGCAACGGGCTTTTCGGGGCCGTTCTCCAGGTTCATTAGCAGGGCATCCATCGTGTCGGCCGCGGCGCGTTTCGCCTCGCTGTAAACGTGCTGGTACACGTTC
>DATJMP010000269.1:0-14640 GCA_035508655.1 Bryobacteraceae bacterium | reverse complement strand
GGCGACGGGAGAGAGTTGTTCTACCTGACAGCGAGCGGACGGATAATGTCGGTTGCCGTGCATTCCGACAAAGGCGATTTATCGTTCGACGCGCCGGTCAAGCTCTTTCAGACGCATCCGATCCGCCGGGTTTGGAACCTCTATGACGTTGCGCGCGACGGGCAACGGTTCCTCATCAATGCCCCGTTTGAACTGGCGGCATCATCCGACATTATGGTCGTTACGAACTGGACAGAGAAGCTGTCGCAATAACGAGGCCTTTTGGCTTCTTCGTAACTCCTTTATTCATATATAGTTACAATCACAATTGGCAGGGCTGCCGGGGTGTTACAATGAAATTGTCCCCCCAGGAAGTCAGGTTGAACTATGACGAAGCGCAAGTTCTGGCCGCTGGATTACGATCCGGACGGGGAAATTTATGAGAACGTCGCGTGGGATCTTCCTGGTTACCGGCGCTTCCAAGAGCCGGTGAGGAAGAAATCTGCTCGTCGGCGTCCAGCCTAAAGCAGGGTTGGGCGGGCGCCACCCGATTTAGGCCAACTAATGTGGTCCGGCGGGTGATCTCGCGGCAGCGTAGCGGCGGGCAATTTCATTTTTCCTATCCGGGGTTTTTTTTCCGATTTCCCAGCCCTCACGGGTATAAAGCTCACTTTCGCGCGTAATCCTTACATTGTGAACGAAGGAGGGGCATGCGTGTGTGAAACCGGACCCGTTGATAAATCTCAAGTTAATAACAACGGTGCGAGGATTGCTAGAGTCCCCACCGAGGTTTTGACTATGAAAGGTTTCCTTCCGACCACTATTCTCGTCACGGGCGCCATGCTCGCCGGGGGATGTGCCACTAAGAAGTACGTGCGGAACACAACGGCTCCGATCCAGGCGAAAGTGGACCAGGTAGGCGAACAGACGACTCAGAACACGACGCAAATCCAGGATACCCGTAATCAGCTGAAGCAGGTGGATGAAAAAGCGCAGAGTGGCATCAGCGCCGCCCAGGAGCGGGCTGCGACCGCCGACCAGCACGCTGGCGATGCGATGAACCGGGCCAATGCGGCCAACCAACTGGCGACGACGGCGGACCAGAAGGCGGACCAGAACGCGCAGGGCCTCAGCAGCCTTCGTAACGTGGTATCTAACATCGACGATTATAAACTGCAGACTTCGACTACAGTCCCCTTCCCGTTCAATCGGTACAGCCTGACGGCGGACAATAAAACCGATCTGGACAAACTGGCGGACGAAGTGAAGAATGACCGGCGATATTTCATCGCCGTGGAAGGTTATACCGACAGTGTAGGCACACGGCAGTACAACGAGGAGTTGAGCCGAAGGCGTGCCGAAGCGGTCGAGAATTACCTGGTGGGACAGCACGATATTCCTCTGTTCCGGATTCACATCATCGGCCTGGGCGAAGACAAGCCCGTCGATGCGGCCCACAACCGTGAGGCGCGGGCGAAGAACCGGCGAGTGGAGGTGAAGGTGTTCAGCGCCGACCAGGTGCTAAGCTCTTTGAACACCGGGAACGCCGAAGCGAGCCGGCAGGAAAACAAGTAAGGCCGCAATTGTTTTTGTGGCCCGGCAGAAACAAGCCGCTTCCTGGCGCCCCGCGAGGCGCCGGAAGCGGCTTGTTTATTGTGTGGGCAGTGCCGCGTGGGCCAGGGAGCGAGGGACACGGAGAGTCCCACGATACGGGACAGTTCCATCAAGATGAAGTAGACTACTCCGGAAGGACGGCTGGCTTGGTGGCGAGTGGCGCAGTCACACGTTCGGACGCTTCGCGGCGGAAGGTTTGCCACCAGACGTAGAGAAATACGATGTTGCCGATCTGCTCTACTGCATTGCCAACCACGACGATGGGATGCGACTGGTAATGAATTGCGATGGTTTTGAAAGATTCGCCGATCGCCATTCCGCAAAACATAACCCCCATACCGCCGCTGAGCATAAGAAGCCGTGAATCGGAGCTGCGGGCGCCGATCAGGATCGCCCACAGAGCGAGATCCAATATCGCGGCGCAGAAAGTGATGTCACGCGTCCACGGCGTCATCCACAGCCCAAGCGCAACGTCGGACTGATAGTGGATCAGGAACGAGACACCGACGTAGAGCAGGGAACCTACACCGAGGCTGCGGCGCACCGTTCGACGCGTCGCCAGACCCGACGTGGCGCGGTAAATGAAAGTGATGACGACGGCAAAAATCAGGATGTCGGTGATACCCTCGTTCAGCCAGTACAAGTGGACATAGCCACTCCCATTCGGGCGCCGGTGCTCAAAATACGCCCATGTAGCCGGCACTTGGGCGACAGCACCCAGGAACGTGGCAACCAGATAGCTTAAAACCAGAGGATACCGGCGCGCACCAACACGAAGGACAGCTGAAATCGCAAGGATCTCCAGCGGGCACCATAGCAAATAAGAACAGAGCAGGAGCGCCAGGTCCATCGAGCTCTATTCTAATTCAAGTAAAAAGATTCTGACAGGGCTGTCCGATGGTACTAGGCCAGAGTGGACCACGGATCGGGGCCAGGGTTCGGGTTGTTGCTTGCCAGAGTGGACCACGGATCGGGGCCGGGGTTCGGGTTGTTGCTCGTCAGAGTAGACCACGGATCAGGGCCGGGATTCGGGTTGTTGCTCGCCAGCGTAGACCACGGATCAGGACCGGGGTTCGGATTGTTGCTCGCCAGTTGGACTGGAGCTGAGAAGAAGAGGGCGGACGATTTCATCACCGCACCGTTGCTGTACGCCGCATTCAGGCCAACCGCCAAAGCGAACGCCAGAATCACCACTACGAGGAAAATCCTGTTCTCAAAAAGCCGATTGATAACCATTGAAATCGTTCTCCTACCTAGGGGATTTAAACGCACAAAATTAGACTGATACGCTTAGAGGGGTGCGTGAACCTGCTTACAGATATGAGGGGAACACCTGAGAATAGTTCTATTTAACGAGGGTTTGTACTTGGGACGTTTGTACTAGAAATTCGTTGTCGGCGGCTCGAGTATGAGGAATCAGACAAATCTGAGAGCCGCCCAGGATATTCCAGGCGCATGTCTGCGGCAACTTCGTTCAGCATTTCCAGGGTGGCGGTCCTGGTTTCAAGAGCGAAGCAGGTGAGGAGCAGGTTATCGCAGACGGCATTTATGAGTCGCGGAATGCCCTGACAGCGGAAGTGCAATTCCTCAATGACCTTCGAAGAGATAAAGGTCTGGTGGGGGACCCCCGCACGAGCCATCCGGGAGTTGACGTAAGCAATCGCGTCGTGCAGGTCGAACCCGCGCAAAGTGCAGCGTAGGGAAATACGCTGCTTCAGTTGCCGATACTCCGGGCGCTCGAGCTTATCATCTAATTCCTGCTGCCCGGCCAGAATAATCTGAAGCAGTTTGCCGCGGCGGTTCTCGAGGTTCCCGAGCAGCCTGACTTCTTCGAGCACGTCCCAATCGAGATTGTGCGCTTCATCGACAATCAGGACAGTAGTTCGGCCGGATGTAGCCCGTTCGATGAGGAGTTGGTTGAGAGAGAGCAGAACTTCGGTTTTCGATTGCCGGTTACATCGCAGATTGAGATCGTGGGCGAACATCTCAAAGAACTGCTCGACCGTGAGGCGGGAATTGAAGAGCGATGCAAAGGAGATCTGCTGGCCGGCGAGGAAATCGCGTAGGCATTCCAGCATGGTGGTCTTGCCCGTGCCGACTTCGCCTGTGAGTACGATGAAGCCTTTCCGGCTTTGCACGCCGTAAATAAGGTTGGCAAGAACCTCTTCGTGCTGTGCGCTGCGGAAAAAGAAGGCCGGGTCGGGGCTCATGTTGAACGGATTTTGGTGGAAGCCGAAAAAGGCGTTATACATGGGCGATTTGCATCTTAACACGTACAAAAGATAACAGAAGCCGTGCTAAGTACTGGTTGCGCGCCCTCGGCTATGCCGTGGGAGGAGCAGGTCGCAGGGAAATAACGACGTTATGCTGGCGGAGCTTTTTCGGGCTTGACGGAAATTGCGGTTTTCGTGGGGCTGATGAGAATGTGCGCGTTGCGGCCCTCGAGGCGCGGCTGGCCTTCTACGCTGCCGTAAGTGGACAGGTCGGCGGCAAAGCGCATCAGAAGCTTTTTGCCCAGGTCGGCGTGAGCGATCTCACGGCCCCGAAACTGCACGACGGCCTTCACGCGATTTCCTTCCTGCAGAAAACGGATGGCGTGATTGCGTTTGAAATCATAGTCGTGCTCATCGGTGTTGGGACGGAATTTCAACTCCTTCACCTGGACCACGTGCTGTTTCTTCTTGGCTTCGTGCTGCTTCTTCTTCTGCTCGTATTGAAAGTGTCCGAAATCGACCGCCTTGGCCACCGGCGGTACGGCGGTGGGAGCGACGAGGACAAGATCCAGCCCGAGCTCCTGCGCTTTGCGCAAAGCCGCGGAAGTGGGCATAATTTCAGCGGTACCATCCGGGAACACGGCACGAACCTCGCGCGCGCGAATGGACTCGTTCACATTCTCTCTGCGGGACTGCCTGCGAGGAGGAAAGTTTCTACCTGGATACATTTTGGAATTCGGATTGGAACAAGGGTACGCTCCCGGCTGGGCTGCCGGTGCGGACATTCGGGTCGGGAATCGGAAAGGTGCGAAAGCGAGACAAGCTAATAATTCGTCATTCTCAGTTTACTACGGAATGGGTGGCGGAAGTCAATGGGCCACCGGAACGGACGGAATCGCCTGGAAAACGGATCTGTGGCGCCGGAGTGGATGCAAGCTTGCAATACATGAGTCTGGACATGGTCTTTTCGAAATCAGCTTCGATGTGGATTCTGCTGGCGGTCTGCCTGGCAGCGCTAACAATGCTGCTGCTCGCTTATTTCCTGGGTGGATTTGAGCACGCGTATCCGAAGCCTGTGCGGTCTGGCTGGGTGCAGAGCATAGGGACGGCGGCGTAACGCAGGAATAGACCGGACTTCCGCCTCCCCGGCTCACGCCATGGGAGGCTCGAAGTAAAGCTGGGCGAGCTCGGGCTTCTCGCGGATGGCTTTGCGCCAATAGGAGCGGGCCTCTTCCTCCTGTCCCATGGCCATAAAGGCGTGGCCGAGATTGAGGAGCGCCTCTGCGAACTGAGGGTCTTCGGTGAGGGCCTGCTGATAGAACTTGACCGCATCGGCGGCATGGCCCCGCTTCTGGCAGATCAAGCCGGCGTTGTAGTAGAGCTCGGGGCTGCGCTCGCCAAGCTCGAGCAGCTTGCGGTGCAGCTCGTAGGCTTCTTCGTAGTCCTGTTGCTCCAGCGCGAGGGCGGCGAGGCCGCGCACCGCATCGGAGGAGTCAGGGCGCATGGTCAGCGCTTCCTGAAAGCTGCGGCGGGCGGAATCGGGGTTTCCCGAGCGGGCATATGCGATGCCGGCGTTGAGGTGGGCCTCCGGCCAGTCCGGACGCCTGGCAAGGCAGGCCTGGAAGGCCTCGGCGCTGGGGCCGTAATCGGCGCGCATGAGACGGAGATAGCCAAGGCGGAACGTGGCATCGTTCCATTCGGCCGCGTTGTCGGGCACGCGTGCATAGAGTTTTTCGGCCTGGGCACGTTCGCCCTGCTGTTCCAGGACCAGCGCGAGATTCCACAGGACACCGGCCTGGTTGGCGTCGATTTCGAGCGCCCTTTCGTAGCTGCTGCGGGCGGCCGGGAGGTCACTGAGTTCCTGATGCGCGACGCCGAGATTGAGGTAGACCTGCGCGCAATCGTCGCGCAGGGTCGTGGCGTGCTGGTAAGCCTGCGCGGCCTTCAGGTGGTTCCCCATTTTGTGATAAGCGACGCCGAGATTGAACCACGTCTCGAAACGGTCCGGGGCCATTTCGGCGAGGTTGCGGCAGTGGCGCGCGGCGGAGAGGTAATCGCCGTCGGCGAAGGCCAGCGTCGCCAGGGCTTCCATTGCGACGGAAGATTCGGGCTGAAGCTCGGCCAGCATTTCGGCATAGCGGCGCACGGCATCGGCGTCCTTGCGCTCCAGAAAAAGGGCGACAAGATTGGAGAGCGCTTCCTCGCAGCGGGGATTGCGGGCGAGGACGCGGCGATAATATTCGACCGCTTCCGCGTGCCTGCCCGTCTGATGGAGGACAACGGCCTTGCCGAACAGGGCCTGCTCATGATCGGGAAACTGCTGGAGGTAGCGCTCGATGGGAGCGAGGGCCTCGGTGACGCGGCCGGTGTGCAGCAGCGAGATGCCCAGACCGAGAAGGGCATCGGTGCGGGCGGGATCGACGTCGACTGCGCGGGAAAAACATTCGACCGCCTGCTTCCAGTTTTTCAGGTGGCCCTGGCAGACACCGAGGTTGAAATGCGCGGTGCGATGGGTGGGATCGGATGCAGCAAGCTGCGCGTAGGTGGCCGCGGCCGATTCATAATCGCGCATCTCATACTGGATGTGGCCGAGAGCGGAGAAGAGACCGGGCTCGCGTTCGCCATCCTCGATCGCTTTGGCGAGAAGGTGCGCGGCAGTGTCGAGCTTGCCCTCGAGGTGGAGTGAAACAGCCTTTGAGAGCGTACGGCTGACTCGCTTTTGCTGCTTCAGTTCGGTGATGGGCGTCACACCAGGCGGGAGATTACTCACCACGAGTGGGTTGCCGCCATGTTCTAGCGTGCTCATCAGATCCATAGTATGCTCCTCCGCTGTCTCACTTTGTAGGCCCCAGGGGCACAATGGTGAGCGCCCAGAATTGGGGTACGCCGGGCAACTGCAACGCGGCGGTCTGCCGGGCTCCGTTGGGGGAATCGCCGGTAAGATAGGCGCAGATGCGGCCGAGCCAATCCTGGTTGCGGGACACCTTCATCCAGTAGAGGCGGGCGCGCTCGCCGGGATCGCTGAAAAAGCCGACGCCGCCCTGAGCGATCGCGTCGTCAGTCCAGGAATCAACGGACTCGCCTTCGATGGCGGCGGCGAAATGATTGCCGCGGACATCGACGGCTACATGATAGGCTTCGCGGTTGTGCACCATGACATTGAGCGGCGTCTGGAAGATCCGGCCGCGCTTGCCGTTGGTGACCTGATAATGCTGCACGGCGATGATCGGGCGCAAACCAGGCTCGATCACGGTAAACTTCATCGCGTAGTAATTTTTCTTGTCCCGCCCGCGGACGATCCAGCCCATGCTCTTCTGTTCGATCTGGCCGTAAAACTCCATGTGGTAGTCGGTGTAATGGAGGGAGGGGCGGAAGAGGGCGATTTCACCGATGCGGACATAACCATCCGGGCTGTGCTGCCAGCCTGGCGCCCAGGTCTTGGAGGCCGCGCCCCAAGCCTCCATGCCAGAGGCGAACGTGTCCGTGATTTCGGTGGCGGCGCGGTTGGCGATGGCGCGCCGGAACCTGGCCACAGGACCAGAGCCATAGGCGGAGCCGCGCACCTCGGCCGCCGCGGTGACGTTGCGCTCCGAACTGGCCATTTGAAGGCGCAATTGCGAAAAATGCGCGATCTGGCTGCCGGTCCAGAGCGCCAGGCCGACCATGATGGTGGCGGCGATCTTGCCGGCGGCGGCGAAACCGAAGCGGATCGGCTCGCCGTCGCGGGTCTGACCCGCAAAGATCTCCTCGATGGGCGGCAGCTTGCGGGATTTGGCGCGGTAGGCGCGGAAGGACTTGAGGGCCGGGCGAACATCGAAGGGCTGCTTGCGGATGGCAACCGCGGATTCCATCCAGCTGAGGTCCGCCGATGGCGCAGAGGCCGTGGAGCGCTGGCAATAATACTCCAGAGCAAAGAGACCGGGATGCGGAATGGCGGGTCTGGGGCGCTCGGGCTGCGATCCCGCCGGCTGCGCCGACATGCGCGAAATGGGCACGACGGCAGGCTTGCCGGGAAGCACGGGTCGGGAAGGCGGCGCCGAAAGAATACGGAAATCGGCGCGGCTGAGGCCGGCAGCCGCCTGGAGGGGCGCCGAGGTTTGGAGCGGCCGGCGGATAAGAAGGAGAGGGGGCGCAACCGGCAGCGAGGCGATGGCGGGAGCCGAGGGGAAAGTTTCCACCGCGTCGGGTCCGGGCGCGGCCGCGGGAGCCGCCAGAGCATCGCCCGATTCCTGCGCGGGCTGGAAATTGGCCAGAGCGGGGCAACGAACCGGCAACTGTCGTGGCAGCGGCACGGGAACGGCCGGAGGAATCGCGGGCAGAGATTCAACGGCCACGGGCCTCAGGCCCGGCACGAAGGAAGCGACCATCGGAACCAGGCGAGGTGAGGCAGCGACCAAGCCTTCAGCCAGGGATTCGGGAAGAACCGCAGGCAGGTCCGGATCAAGCTTGTCTGCGACGAAACCCGGCACGACAGGCATCGACTCCACCGGGACGGGAGCCGGAGAGGCGCAGGCCGGGGCCGGCTGGGTGGAATGTAATGGCGCAGGCTTGGGACGGGCGGCAATCTCCTCAACCGGATGCAGGGCGAACCGGAGGAGCGCAGGACCAGCGGAGCGGACGGCAGGACGGGCATCCAGGAGCGCGAAGACATCGACCACCGCGGGCTCGGGGCCGGCGAGGGGCACGATGCCGCCGATCGGGGAAATATAGACGCCTGAGACGGAAGTGCTGGCGATGCCGGGGACTTTCAGCGCCGGCTCGACCACGCCGGAGATGGTCGGACAGATGAAGCACTCGGCGGGTTCGGGATCGTCCAGATGCACCGGATCGGGGCAAAACGGGAGGACGGAAAGCAGCGCTGGCGCGGAGGGTGGGACGAGCCGCGGGAAGCGGATAGGAACGGGCAGGTTGTTCGAACGGGCCGGTTGCGGGACCGTGCCGGGCCGAAGTGGGAGGGAAAGGCTGGCCAGGGGTCCCGAAAGCAGCGTAGCCGCGGAGGGTTGGACAAGCCTTGGAAACTGCAGGGGAACGGACAGCGAGTCTAAGCTGGCGGGCTGCGGAACGGCGCCGGCCAGAACGGGCAGAGGCAGATCGACGACGGGACCGGAAATCGAGCCGTCCGGAGAGATCCCCGGATCCTCCAGGCGCATCGGATCGGGGCACTCCGGGAGGACGGACAGCAGCGCTGCCGGGGCGTGCCCGACGAGCCGTGGGTAACAGACAGAAAGGGACGGGGAGTTCAATCGGGCTGGCTGAGGGACTGCACCGTGCAGGCGAGGGAGCGGGAGGGCGTTGACGGGACCGGAAATCGGGGCGGCGGGAGAGATGCGCAGGGATTCTGCGGCGCGGGGCGAGGGATTAGCCCCACCCATGTAGAAAGACTCCAGGATACTGGTGCAAGTGCCTTCCTGCAAAGGGAATTGGATGCGAAAGCCGGCGATGCCGGGCGGCGTAGATTCGTCGGTGCCGAGGCGGCCCAGAGCACGGCCGAGGCGGTCGTGGTAACGCTCGCGGTGGGCGACGCTACAGAACTCACTATCCCGCAATAGCCTAAACGGACCGATCTCCTTACCGCAATATTGGCAGGCCACTATGTCCCTACGTACTAGGGGTCATTATAGGTCTAGGGAAATAACAAAAATTACGCTCCGAATGGTCAATGGCTCCCATAAACGGAGTTAGTCATCGAGAGCTAACCACAGGAATAAAGTGCGGTGCGACGGAGGGTTACACTGGATCGGTGAAAGCACTTGCTCTGTTGCTGCTGGCAGCTGCCGGATGGGCGCGCAGCGGGGTCTCGCCGGAGGACTGGTGGCAACTGCGGAAGGCGTCGGATGCGCAGATCCGGGCGGACGGCGCATGGATTGTCTACGTGGAGAGCTGGAATGACCCCGCGGAAGACGCGCGCCATTCGAATCTTTGGATCACTGCGGTAGATGGAAAGCAGCGCCGGGAGTGGACACGAGGAAACTGGCGGGACTGGTCGCCTCGATGGGCCCCGGATGGAAGCCGGATCGCGTGGATTTCAACGCGCGAAGGAAAGACGGCGATTCACGTTCGGCGATGGGGCCAGGCGGACGAAGAAGCGCTCCCGGCCGGGACCGAGGAGCCACTGGCGATCTCATGGTCCCCTCAGGGCACTGAAATTGCCTGCCTGGCGCGAAAGACGGCGAAGCAGCCACCCTGGGCGCCGGCGGATTTGCTCCGTTACTTGCGGCGGGAGCAGGCCGCAACGGGAATTTTCCGGATCCGGATTGCAGGCCAGGATGCGCCACGGGAGATCACCGCCGCCAATCTGAACTGCCAAGGAGAACCGGTGTGGACGCTGGATGGGCAGAGCGTGATGGCAGCGTGCGGGGACGGAATCTATCGCCTGCCGGTCGCAGGCGGAATGGCAAAGCGGCTGACGGAGGAGCCCGGGCGGTACGAAGCTCCCCTCATATCGCCGGATGGCGCGCGGATCGCATACCTGTTTACGCCGCGTAATCCGCAGAGCTATGCGGTGCGGAAATTGGGCGTCATGAACGTGGACGGGAGCCGGCAGAGGATTTTGAGCGGGGCGCTGGACCGGGATGCGGCGAGCCCCCAGTGGAGCGCGGAATCGCGCACAGTGTATTTCCTGGCGGACGACCGCGGCGAGACGCACGTGTATGCCGCGCATCGGGATGGCACGGTGCGGCAGGCGACGCGGGCGGCGGAACGGCTCCACGGACTGACGGTGGCGGATAACGGACGGGCGGCGAGCGTTCGCTGGCGGGCGGTGGAAGCGGGCGACGTGGTGAGCTTCACTGTGGATGTGGAATCGGAAGCGACAGTGGCGGCCGCGCCGAACGAGGACTGGCTACGCGATCGCGACGTGGCGAACGCGGAGGAGATGGACTTCGGATCGGACGGGCATACGATCCAAGCCTGGCTGCTAAAGCCGGCGGGTTTCGCGGGCGGGCGCAAATACCCGCTGTTAGTCGACCTGGCGGACAATCCGCGGAGGATGTACGGGGTAGAGTTCGACGCGCGGGCGCAGATGCTGGCCGCGGCGGGATATGGCGTTTTGCGTGTGAACCCGCGCGGCACACCGGGATATGGCGAAGAGTTCGGCAACCTGCTGCGGACTCGTTACCCGGGAGATGATTTCGACGATCTGATGCGGGGAGTAGATGCCGCGATGGCGCGGGGCTGGGTGGATCGGGACCGAATCTATCTTGCGGGCGGGCTGCTGGCCGCGTGGGCGATGGGGCATACGGACCGGTTTCGCGGGGTGATCGCGCGAGAGCCCGTGGTGGATTGGACGGCCGACGTGGCGCTGCGTGCGGATGGAGTGCGGCGAGCGGCTGACTGGATGGGAGCGATGCCCTGGGAGGATGTCGAGCAGTACGTGAAACATTCGCCGATCTATTTTGCGGGGAACTTTCGGACGCCGGCGCTGATTCTGGCGCGCGACGGCGATGCGGAGAGCGAGGAGCTGTATTTCGCCTTGCGGACGCGCAAGGTGGAAGCGGAGATGGTGCGTCTGCCGGAGAAGCCGAGCGCGCGAGTGGTGGAGATCCGGGCGATGCTGGCATGGATAGGACGGTAGCCGTCAACTATCAGCGATCAGCTCGCGCTGACTCGGCGAGACAGCCGTGTCTCGTTTGCGGTTGTAAATTATTGAAAATACGAGAAACCGACGAGACACGCCGTCTCGTCTGGTGATGGTTTAAACCGGCGCGAGCGAACGGAGCCGGGAGACGGATTCCAGAACGCGGGACGCGGCGTAGTCGATTTCCTCCTCGGTGTTGAAGCGGCCGATGCCAAAACGGACGGAGGAACGGAGGAGATCGGCGGAGAGGCCGAGCGCGCGCAGGACGTGACTGGGAGCGGCGGCGGAGGAGGAACAGGCGGAGCCGGTAGAGACGGCGATTTCGGGGAGGGACATCAGCAGTGCTTCAGCGGAAATACCGGGGAAGCTGAGATTGAGATTGCCGGGAAGACGGGGGTTGATTGCCCCGTTGATGTGGAGGGCGAGGTCGCCGGATTGGAGGCCGGCGAGAAGGCGGTCTCTGAGAGCGGCGATGCGGGCGGATTCGGCCGGCATTTCAAGGGCGCACAGGGCGGCCGCTTCTCCGAAGCCGACGATTCCCGGAACATTGAGAGTGCCAGAGCGGAGGCCGCCTTCGTGGCCGCCGCCTTCGATTTGCGGGGCGAGACGGACGCGGCTGCGGCGCACATAAAGCGCGCCGGCGCCTTTCGGTCCGTATATCTTGTGAGCCGAAAGCGACATCAGGGCGATGCCGTCGGCCTCAACATCGACAGGGATTTTGCCGAATGCCTGCACGGCGTCGCAGTGGAAAAGAACGCCCTTTTCGCGGCAGATCGCGCCGATTTCGCGGATGGGTTGAATGACGCCGATCTCGTTGTTGGCGTACATCACGCTGACCAGTCCGGTTTCGGGACGGATAGCGGCGCGCAGTTCCTCGAGATCGATCAGGCCATCGGGCCGCGGACGGAGAACGGTCACGAATGCGTGCTTGAGGGGATCGAGCACGGAGGGGTGCTCGGTGGCCATGGTGACGATGTGACGGACGGCGATGCCTTTCAGCGCGAGATTGTTGGATTCGGTAGCGCCGCTGGTGAAGACGATGTCGCGAGGGGAGGCGCCGACGAGATCGGCAATGCGGCGGCGCGCGAGCTCGACGGCCTGTTCAGCCTCCCAGCCGAAGCGGTGTGTGCGGCTGGCGGCATTGCCGAAGCGGACTCCGAAATACGGCAGCATAGCTTCGAGGACACGCGGATCCACGGGGGTGGTAGCGTGATGATCCAAATAGACCGGAGCGTGCATGCCTGGATATTCCCATTGTGGCGTGAAATGGCGGATACTGGGGGCAGAAGATGCCGAAGCCTTCGATCGCTCCGGAAACGGAGGCCACCGAGCGGGAAGAATTAATCCCGTTATATCGCGTGGTTTTGCTGGACGATAACGACCACACTTACGATTACGTGATCGAAATGTTGCAGAAGATCTTCATCTTTTCGCTGGAGGAAGCGTACCGGCACGCCGAGGAAGTAGACCGGTCCGGGCGGACGGTGCTGATCACGTGCGAACTGCCACAGGCGGAATTTGCGCGCGACCAGATCCTGGCGTATGGGCCGGACTGGCGGCTGCAGCGGTCAAAAGGGTCTATGTCCGCAGTGATCGAGCCGGCTGGTTCTTGAGCCGGCGCGCTCGCCCTTTCGTTCGAAACGGCCGACAAAAGCGGCGCGGTATGATAGGGTACATGATGTCTTTCCGCAGTATGCTATGGGTGTGTCCGGCGGCGTGTCTGCTGGCGCAGACTCCTCCTCCTGGAAACGCTCCATCGGCCGGGCCGAATGCAACGCCCGTGCCGAAACCATCGGTCACCTTCAGCCCGTCGGCGCCGGCCGCCGTGCCTACGGTGGCGCCGGACAAGGTCATCATCACGGTAGGCGACCAGAAGATTACCGCGGCGCAGTTCGATGAAATCATCGAAGCCTTGCCGCAACAGTATCGCGCATCGGCGCGCGGTGCCGCGCGCAAGCAGTTCGCCGACAACCTGGTGCGGATCATGGTGCTGTCGCAGGAAGGGAAAAAGCGGGGCCTGGATGCTTCCGCGCAGTTCAAGACTCAGGTTCAGTTTCAATCCGCCAATATCCTTGCCGGGATGACCTACGAAGAGATGGGGAAAGAGGTCAAGGTCGACGATGCCGAGCTGCGGAAGTATTACGACGAGCATCGCTCGGATTTTGACCAGGTCCATGCGCAGCACATCCTGGTGCGCGTAAAAGGATCGCCGCTGCCATTGAAGCCGGGGCAAAATGACCTGACGGACGCGGAGGCTCTGGCGAAGGCACAGGAACTGAAGAAGAAGCTGGATGCCGGCGCGGATTTTTCCGAGCTGGCGAAGCAGGAATCCGACGATACCGGGTCGGGGTCGCGTGGTGGCGACCTGGGCTTCTTCCATCACAACCAGATGGTGCCGGCATTCGCGGACGCGGCATTCAAATTGAAGCCGGGAGAAGTGAGCGAACCGGTGAAGTCGCAGTTCGGCTACCACATCATCAAAGTGGAAGCGGTCAAATCGTACGACGAGCTGAAGCCGGAAATCGAAAAGAAGGTGCGGCCGGAGATGGCGGCCAAGGAGCTGGAGGATCTGCAGAAGAAGAGCGCTGTGGAACTGGACCCGGTGTTCTTCGCGCCCGCGGCGCCCCCGCATGTTCCGTCGCTGCTGCCGGGTGTGCCGCCACCGTCATCGAGATAACGGTGCGGACAAGCAAGCTGCAGCTGGCGTGCCCCGTGTGTGGGTCGGCGGAGGTGTTTTATAGCTGCACGCCGAACTGCTGCTTCAACCACGTATGCTCGCAATGCGGCGCGACGTTCGAGCCGGCGACTGCCGCAACCGGCGGATCGCGGAGTGGGATCATCCCGCCCGATCCGATGCCGGAAGCGGCCGATCCGACGGCTGCCTGCGCGCGCTGCGAATCCACGGCGGTTTACATGGCAGAAGACGGCGCCGTCGTGTGCGGAAGCTGTGGCAGTTTGCTGAAGATCGAATACACCGAGATCTGCCCGGCGTAGGGTAGGCCTCCCGGCCTGCCCTAGCGCGGAGCCCGGCCGCTGGGCGGACCTGGAGGCCTACCTCACTACTGTTTTCGATGCGCCGAACGGCTGCAGGCGTCTGCGGCCCCGGTAGCGTCGATAGCGTCCTTGTTTTCGTCAATGTGGAGGATTTTGCCGTCCTCGCCGATCACGAAAGTGACACGATTCGCGACACCCGCGTTCTCGTTCAGCACGCCATACTTGCGCGATACCTCGCGCTTGGCAAAATCGCTGAGGAACGGC
>DATJMP010000268.1:0-18350 GCA_035508655.1 Bryobacteraceae bacterium | reverse complement strand
ATCAAAGTGGTTTTCAATGGAGGCCTTGCTCCGGCCCGTGACGAAAAGGATTTGCTGGATGCCGTTTGATACCAGCTCCTCGACCACATATTGCACGATCGGCTTGCGTGCCACCGGCAGCATTTCCTTGGGCTGCGATTTGGTGGCCGGAAGCAACCGCGTTCCGTGCCCCGCGACCGGGATTACCGCGCTCTGAATCACCCTTTGAATATAACAACATGGATCGCGGTGAGGGAGACGAAGCTCGATTCCGAACCGAGCTATCGCTGGTACCCTTTGGATCTGACACCGCGCACTGCGGTATATTGAGCAAAGAAAAAGCGAAGTATGGAGGACATCCAGCAACAGCTCGCGGCTCTGCGGCGCCGCATCGCGCAGGTGGGGAAGAGCTTCGCGGCGCCCACAGCGGCCCCGAAGCGGGACCGGCGTCCGGCGCGTTACGGCATCGAGGAGTTCATGTCCGGCGAGGTCGTGCGGACAGCGCATGGCGAGCACTTCGAGACGGAACGCCTTTGGGAGCGGCACCGGCGGCACGGCAGCGTGGACATCTCCGACCTGGCGGGCTTGCCGCAAGACCTGCTCGAGCCGCTATCGGGCGGGGAGATCGCGTGCGCAGGGCCGGCGAAATGGGCCTTCCTCGACACCGAGACTACGGGGCTGGCAGGCGGAACGGGCACGTACGCATTCCTGGTTGGGGTGGGAGCGATTGAACCGGAGGGGTTCCGGCTCCGGCAGTTTTTCATGCGGGACTTCGCGGAAGAGGCTTCCCTGCTGTGCCGGCTCTCGGAACACCTGGCGCGCTTCGAAGTGTTGATCACGTATAACGGCAAGGCGTACGACCAGCCGCTGCTCGAAACCCGCTTCCGCATGGCGAGGGCGCGGCACCCGTTCGAGCGGCTGGAACACCTGGACCTGCTCTTCGGCGCGCGGCGGCTCTGGAAACTCCGGCTGGAAAGCTGCCGGCTGGTGGACCTGGAGAACCAGATTCTGGGAGTGGAACGCCAGGGTGATTTGCCGGGCGAAATGATTCCGTATTATTACTTCGACTTTCTTCGGACAAAACAGGCGTTCCGGCTGGTGCCCATCTTTCATCACAATGCCATCGACATTCTCTCGCTGGCCTGCCTCACCGCCATCGTGCCGTTCGCGTTCCGGAGGCCGGAAGAGGCGCCGCTGCGGCATGGAGCGGACCTGATCGGCCTGGCGCGATGGCTGAAACAGGCAGGCCGCGAGGACGAAGCGCTCCAGTTGCTGCGCCGTGCCGTGGACCTGGGACTGCCGGATTCACTGCTGTTTCGAACACTGTGGGACATTGCGGAAATGGAGAAACGCGGCGGGCGTTTGGATGAGGCGATGGCGGTCTTTGGAGACCTGGCGCAATCGCGCAATCCGTATCGCGCGAGGGCGCTGGAGGCACTGGCCCGGCATTACGAACACGGAACGCGCGATTATCGCGCCGCTCTGGAGATGACGATGGCCGCGCTGGCGTTGGCCGACTCGCCGCAACTGCGCCGGCGCGAAGAGCGGCTGCGGAAACGGATCGGGCGGATGGAGCGGCTGCCGGGGACGTGAGGGCGCGACCGGCGAGAAGCGGAGGAACTCGACACCGAGAACGCAGAGAAGGCGCCGACAGAAACGAATTCACCGACACGGAGAAAGGAAGAAAGAAGTCAGGGACAGAAGTCAGAGTCCCGCGAACCGTCACGTCCGTCCCTCCCAGCCTTCTGACTTCCGAATTCGTTTTTCCCAGCGTCTCGGCGTGACAATGATTTTCTCCGGCCCGGTTACAATCGTGAGTTGCGAGGCGTAAAATTTGAGGTTGTCGCGGAATGCCCGGAGACGAGGGCGCGGGCGGGGCTGCTGCACACTCCGCACGGGGTGATCGAAACGCCGGTGTTCATGCCGGTGGGGACGCAGGCTACCGTTAAGGGATTGAGCGAGCGCGACCTGGACGAGGACCTGGGCGCGCGCATTCTGCTGGCTAATACCTATCATCTTTATATCCGCCCGGGGCACGAACTGATCCGGAAGCTCGGCGGGCTGCACCGGTTCATGGCGTGGAAGAACGCGATCCTGACGGATTCGGGCGGGTTCCAGGTGTTCAGCCTGAGCGGGCTGCGGAAGATTTCCGAGCACGGAGTGGTGTTTCAGTCGCACCTGGACGGCTCCCCGCACCAATTCACCCCGCAATCCACGGTGGACGTGCAACTGGCGCTCGGCAGCGACATCCTGATGGCGCTGGACGAGTGCCCGGAATACCCGGTGAGCCACGAATACGCGCGCGAGAGCATGCAGAGGACGGTGCGGTGGGCACGGCAGGCGGACGAGCATTTCCGCAAGCGGATGGAGGGTTCGCAAACCGGCCACGCGCTGTTTCCGATCGTGCAGGGGTCGATGTTCCCGGATTTGCGGCGGGAATGCGCGCAGGCGCTGGTGGAGCTGGATGCGGACGGGTATGCGGTGGGCGGGCTATCGGTGGGGGAGCCGCGGCCGCTGAGCCTGGAGATGGTGGAAGCGACGGAGCAGATCCTGCCGAGCGACCGGCCGCGCTATGCCATGGGGGTAGGGATGCCGGCCGAACTGGCGGAATACGTAGCGCGGGGCATCGATATGATGGACTGCGTCCTGCCTTCGCGCAACGCGCGCAACGGGTATCTGTTCACCTCGGCGGGGCGGATCATTATTAAACACGCCCGCTACCGGGACGATGAACGGCCCATTGATGAAAAATGCAAGTGTTATACTTGTACCAGATATTCCCGAGCTTACCTACGCCACTTGTTCCAGTCCGGGGAGATTTTGTACGCCGTGCTGGCGACGAGGCACAATATCCGGCGGTACCTTGATATCATGCATGGAATCAGGCGCGCTATAATAGCGAATTCGTTTGCCGATTACCTGAGGTGTGTCCGCCAGGCTTCCGCGGAGGAGGCCGGGTAGGTCCGCATTGAGTCACGACGTGTTCACTCTCTTCTTGTTGCAAGCTGCGGCGCCGGCCGCCAACTCCTGGATGGGGTTCCTGCCCATCCTGCTTATCTTCGCCATCTTCTATTTCCTGTTGTTCCTGCCCATGCAGCGGCAGCGGAAGAACACGCAGAAGATGCTGGCGGCGCTGAAGACCGGCGACGCAGTGGTGACCAGCGGAGGAATCATCGGGACGATTGTCGCGATTGAGAGCGGCGACGACAGCCTGGTGCTGCGGGTCAAGCCGAGCGACATCAAGATCCAGGTGGCGCGCAGCGCCGTGACAAGCCTGGTCCCCGAAAAGAAGTAAGGAATTTCAAACTCCCATGAAGAAGAACGTAAAGGCCCGAACGATTGTGATCGTGGCGACGATCCTGATCTGCATATACGGCATCATCGGCCTGCCCACTTCCGTGACCGCGCTGGGGCAGAACCTGAAAGACAATATCCGGCTCGGGCTGGACCTCAAAGGGGGTAGCCATCTGGTGCTGGAGGTGCAGGTGCAGGACGCGGTGAAGGCGGACGCGGACACCACCATGGACCGGCTCAAGGATGAGCTGAAGAAGCAGAACATCACCTGGGTAAGCATGGATCGAAACGATCCACAAACGGTGCAAGGCGCCAACGATGTGCAGGTCACCGTCAAGGGCGTTCCCTCCACCCAGACGTCGGCGTTCCGCGACCTGATCAACGATCGCTTCCCGACCTACCTGCTGACCGCCGTGAATTCCACGGATTACACGCTGAAACTGAAGCCGTCGGACCTGATCGACCTGAAGCGCGATACGGTGCAGCGGACGATGGACACCATCAGCAACCGCATCGACCAGCTCGGCCTGGCGGAGAAGGCCGTGCAGCAGTACGGGCGCGCGGGAGCGGACTACGAGATCCTTGTACAGCTGCCGGGCGTGGACGATCCGGCGCGGGTGAAGGAACTTATCGGCACAGCGGCGGTGCTCGAAATCGACGATGTGAAAGACGGACCGTTCGCCAGCCGCGACGCGCTGTTGGCGGCGCACGGCGGCGTGCTGCCGCTGGGCACCAAGGCGGCGAAGTCGAAGCCGCGCGGGACGGGCGCGGGCGAAGAGTGGTACCTGGTGAGCAAAACGCCCGTGATCAGCGGACGTGAGATGCGCAACGCTCGGGCGGGGCAGGACGAATTCCGCAAGTGGGAGACGGATTTCACGCTGTCGCCCGACGCGGGCAAGCGCTTCGGCCGTTACACCGAGGCGAATATCGGAAACCGTCTGGCGGTGGTGCTGGATAACCAGATTGTGAGCGTGGCCACGATTCAGTCGCGGATCGAGGATTCGGGCCGGATCACCAACCTGGGCAGCGAAGAAGAGGCGGACAATCTTTCGAAATATCTGCGGTCGGGCTCGCTGCCGGCCGGCGTGAAGTATCTGGAAGAGCGGTCGGTAGGCCCGTCGCTGGGCGCCGATTCGATCCATGAGGGCGTTGTCGCGGGCATCGCAGGCCTCGCGGCGGTGGTGTTCGTGATGCTGGCTTATTACAAGCGAAGCGGCATTAACGCGGTGCTGGCGCTGCTGCTGAACACGGTGATCCTGCTGGCGGCGATCTCGTATTTCCACGCGGTGCTGACTTTGCCGGGCATCGCGGGCGTGATCTTGACCATCGGTATGGCGGTAGATTCGAACGTGCTGATCTTCGAGCGCATCCGCGAGGAACTGCGGACAGGCAAGGGCATCACTGCGGCGGTGGATGCCGGTTTCAACAAGGCCTGGTGGACGATCGTGGATACGCATGTGACCACGGTGGTATCGTGCGCGTTCCTCTTCCTGTTCGGCGAGGGACCGGTGAAGGGATTTGCGGTGACGCTGACGATCGGCCTGATCGCCAACGTCTTCACTGCGGTGTACGTCTCGCGGACGATCTTTGAGTATGAGCTTTCGGGTCGGAAGCAGATGGAGGCTCTGAGTATCTAGTGGGATAGCCGTCCTGGACCGCGGCCGTAAGGAAACCGTGGTTCCGGGACGGTGGAACCGCTCGCTTACGCCCGCGATCTGGGCTGCGGAAGGCTGCGGGCTGGGAACAAAATTCAAGAGGCTGGTGTCAAAGGTTAACAGGCACTGGCATGGCAAGGTTCGATGGAATTATTCAAGAACACGAATTTCGACTTTTTGGGCAAGAAGTGGCCCTTTATCATTGCCTCGCTGGTGCTGACGGCCGCCGGATTGGCTAGCATAGCGATGCGCGGCGGGCTCAAATACGGAATCGATTTCAAAGGCGGGGCCCTCATGACGGTGAAATTCGCATCAGCGCCGCCGCTGGACAAGATCCGGTCGGCGATGTCGCATTCGCCGGATATTCACGGCGAGGTCTCGGTGCAGAATCTGACCGGGGGCGGGGCGTCGAACGAAGTCGAGATCGGAACCGAGCTGGCCAACGAGACGCAGCTCAATGTCAACCGGCAGGCGATGGAAGCAGTGTTGACGCAGGCGTTCGGGCAGCCGGGCAGCGGGAAGCTGGACCTCAATAACACCGGGCAGCAGGCGCTTGTGGAACGGCTTCGCGGCGCACTGGCGGCGGCGAGCGTGCCGATGAATGACCAGCAGGTGCAGGACCTGGCGCGGAATATTCTGGCCGTGCGCGACGATCAGCATTCGGGTCTGATTACGGATTTTCAGCAGTTGTCCTCCGTTCCGGGCATGAACTCTGGTATTATGAACACTCTTCAGAAGGAGTGTTACTTGTCGCCGTTCCACGTGCTGCAGGTTCAGATGGTCGGGCCGAAGGTTGGAGCGGACCTGCGCAACAAGGCTATATTGGCTACGTTGTACGCGCTGGGCGGCATGCTGGTTTACATCGCTTTCCGGTTCGAGTGGATTTACGGCGTGGGCGCGGTCATCGCGTGCTTCCACGACACCATCATCACGATCGGGCTGTTTTCGATTTTTGGTGAGCCGATTTCAATGACGGTGGTGGCGGCGCTGCTGACGCTGGTCGGCTACTCGATGAACGACACGATCGTGATTTTCGACCGCATCCGCGAGAACTTGAAGCTATCGCGTCGCGAGCCACTGGAGCAGGTGATGAATCGGGCCGTGAACCAAACGTTGAGCCGGACGGTGATGACTTCGGGACTCACGTTTCTGACGGTAATCGCACTGTTCCTGTTTGGCGGTCCGGTGCTGCATGGGTTTTCATTTGCGTTGGTTTGTGGAATTATTGTTGGAACGTATTCATCGGTGTATATTGCAAGTCCAATTGTGTTGTTCTTCCACAGTTGGGTAGACAAGCGGAGGCCCGCGCGGGCGCCAGTGGCACCGGCAACGCGCACTGAATCCGCGCGGAAGAGCCCGACGAGGGCGGTCAAGTAGAGATTCGGGTCGGGGTGGCGGAAGCGGGACCACGCCGCCGCGGCCGATCAGGAAAGGAAGCTGTAGCTATGTTTGAGCAGACATTCGTGGGCGAGGGCCAAACCAAGAAACCTGTAACGGTGATGGCTGCCTTCGTAGTGCAGATCGTGGTGATCGCGGTGCTGGCGATCATTCCGATGATCTGGTTCGAGGTGCTGCCGGCCGCGCAGTTGAGCAGTATGCTGGTTGCGCCGCCGCCACCCCCGCCTCCTCCACCCCCACCTCCTCCAGCGCCCGCGGTCAAGGTGGTCAAGGTGATTCCCCGCCAGTTCGATGCCGGAAAGCTGATGGCGCCGAAGGCAATTCCTAAAACGATCGCCGTGATTAAGGAAGACGAGCTGCCTCCTCCGAGCTCCGGCGTGGGCGTCGTGGGTGGTGTTGGTGGCGTCGGTGGTGGCGTAGGCGGCGTGTTGGGCGGCATTATCGGCGCGGTTCCGAACGCGGCGCCGCCGCCTCCTCCTCCGCCGAAGAAAGTGGACACCACCCCGCAGCGCATCAAGGTGGGCGGCAACGTGCAGTCGGCCAAGCTGGTCCGCCAGCCCAGGCCCGTGTACCCGCCGCTGGCCAAGCAGGCGCGCATTTCGGGCGTGGTGCGGTTGAGCGCCGTGATTTCGAAAAACGGCACGATTCAGGAGCTTCAGGTGATCAGCGGCCATCCGCTGCTGGTCCCCGCCGCTTTGGAAGCGGTGAAACAGTGGGTGTACCAGCCGACTCTGCTGAACGGAGAGCCGGTGGAGGTGCAGACTCAGATCGACGTGAACTTCACGTTGAGCCAGTAGTAACCGTGACGTCGGGTACAGACGTCGGAATAGAGAAGTAACAAATCAACTCGCAGGAGAGACACGAAAATGTTTTTGAGTTTACAAGTGTGGGCCCTTTATCTGCTTCAGGAGGGCGGCGGCGGAGCCAGCTTCGACCTGATCTCGATGTGGAAGCAGATGGGTTTGCCGGCCAAGCTCGTGGTCATCACGCTGTTCATCATGTCGGCCTATTCGATCGGCGTCATGATTGACCGGTTCATGGCATACAGCGCGGCGCGCAAGCAGTCGCGCGCGTTCGCTCCGGCGGTGGCCGGCGCGTTGCGCGAAGGCAAGCTGGACGAGGCGGTGAAGATTGCGGACCGGTTCAAGAAGAGCCATCTGGCGAAGGTGGTGGTGGCCGGTTTGCAGGAATTCCAGGCGCATCAGATCAGCCCTGATATTCCGGGTGAAGAGATCGAGGCTTCGAAGCGCGCCCTGGATCGCGCCAGCGCGATCGTGCACGCGGAGCTGAAACGCGGCATCAGCGGCCTGGCGACCATCGGATCGAGCGCCCCGTTCGTGGGCCTGTTCGGAACGGTGCTGGGCATCATCAACGCGTTCAAGGGCATTTCGACCGAGAAATCGACCGGTCTGGGCGCGGTGGCCGGCGGTATTTCGGAAGCCCTCGTTACGACGGCTCTGGGACTGCTGGTGGCCATCCCGGCGGTGTGGATGTACAACTACTACACCAGCAAGGTGGAATCGTTCGACGTGGAGATGGAGAATTCCAGCTCCGAGCTGATCGATTACTTCTTGAAGCGGTCGCAGAAGGGCGCGGGCGCGAAGCGCTAGCATCATCGGAGCCGCGGCTCGAACGCTTTAACGGCGGACAGGCGGCGGTATCCTTTCAGGACCTCTGGCGAGTTGAACAGCGGGGGAGGCGATAACAAGCCTCCCCGCACCTCCCGAGTTCCGTGGAGACAGACGATGGCGAAAGTAAAAGAAAAGGTAACCAAGCATAAGGCTGCCCCTCCCGTAGCCGATATCAACGTCACGCCGATGGTAGACGTGATGCTTGTGCTGTTGATCATCTTCATGGTCATCACCCCCATGCTGCAGCATGGCGTCAGCGTGGATATGGCGAAGGTAAAGAATCCCATTCCCATGCAGGCGGCGGATAAGAGCGACGCGGTGATGATCGCGGTAACGCGGGACGGCAAGAGCTTTTTAGGCACGACTCTGACGCCCCCCGAAGACTTGCCGACGAAGGTGAAGGACTTGATTTCGACCCGTTTGGACAAGACCGTGTTCATCCGGGCCGACCAGCGTGCGCGATACGAAAAGGTCGTGGATGTGGTGGACAACCTGCGCGCGGCCGGGGTTGACAACGTCGGCCTGCTGACCGACCAACTGCAGGATAAGAACAAGCCGGCGCCGGCGGTGCACTAGGCGTTTCAAGGACGTGGCAGGCTTTCGGGCCAGCGCGTCCGGCAGGCGGGTGCCTGCCAAGCCCGTGGCAGGGAAAAAACCGCCTCCGGCGAAGCGGCCCTGTGCAGCAGTTCGGAGACACGGTCATACCGGGTTTCCGGGAGATATAAAGGAGCAATTTTATGGGAATGGCAGTCGGATCGCAGGGCGGTCCGAAATCCGACATCAACATGACGCCCATGATTGACGTCCTGCTGGTTCTGATCATCATCTTCATGGTGATCACGCCGCTGACGCCAAAGGGCCTGGAGGCTCTGGTGCCGCAGCCGCCTCCGCCCAACTCGAAGCCGAACCTATCCGACGAGCGCACGGTGGTGATCGTGATCGACAAAGACCACAAGTTCTCGATCAACCAGGATGCGACGACGGAAGAGCAACTCGGGCCGCGTCTGGAAGAGATTTTCAAGACGCGAGCCGAACGCGTCGTGTTCGTCAAGGGCGATCCCTCGCTGGACTTCCGTTGGGTTGCGGAGGCGATTGACATCGCGCACGGAGCGGGCATTGACAAGGTGGGGCTGATGACCGCCAAGGTGGAGGCCGGAAACTGATGCGCCGGACCGGTTTACGAAGCGTAATTCTAATTGCCGGCGTCACGCTGGCGGCGTTCGGCCTGACGAGCTGTACGAAGCTACGGGCACGGGACCAGCTCAACAAGGGCGTGCAGGCGTTCAAGAACGCTCAATACTCCGATGCGGTGGAGAACTTCAAGACGGCCGTCGAGCTCGATCCGAATTTCCCCACGGCGCGGCTGTATCTGGCGACGGCGTACATGCAGCAGTACATCCCGGGCGCCGATTCGGAAGAGAACAAACGCATGGCGGAGGCGGCGCACGACGAGTTCATGAAGGTGCTCGACCAGAGCCCGAATGACAAAACGGCCGTGGCGGCGCTGGCGTCGCTGTACTTCAACCAGAAGAAGTTCGACGAGGCCCAGAAGTGGTACGAGAAGCAGGCGGCCATCGATCCGAACAACCCGGTGTCGTTCTACAGCCTGGGAGTGATCGCATGGTCGAAGTGGTTCCCGGCTTATGGCGCCGCTCGCGCGGGTCTGGGAATGAAGCAGGACGATCCTGGTCCAATCAAGGACAAGAAGGTCCGTGAGGATTTGAAGGCGCAATGGGAGCCGGTCATTCAGGGCGGCTTACAGGCGCTGGACAAGGCTCTGCAGATCGATCCGCAATACGATGACGCAATGGCGTATGAGAACCTGCTGATTCGCGAGCGGGCGGATCTGTCCGATAATAAGGACGATTACCAGAAGCAGATCCAAACCGCCGACAATTGGATGGAAAAGGCGCTGGCAACCAAGAAGGACAAGGCTGAGAAGAAGGCCAACGCTCATCAGGGCGGTATTACTGCCCAGTAGTGGCAGGAGCAGGGGGATCGGGGCTGGTTCGTGGCACCAGGGTGGGCCGGCAGGCGCGCCCTTCCAGTGGTCGCGGACATGGGCACTCGATCCCTATTTCTGTCTCTGCACCTGCTAAAATCAGGTTAGAGTGGCATCCGAACCCACCGCAATCTCCCCCCCAGAGGTTCTCTCCCTACCGTTCGGCCCGGTGGAACAGTTGTATCGCGAACTGGAAGTCCGCATCCGCGAGTACCGTCCTAACGACGACCTGGCCGTCATTCTGAAAGCCTTTCGCTTCGCCAGCCGGTGCCACGAAGGTCAGACCCGTGACTCCGGCGAGCCGTACATGGTGCATCCGCTCATGGTGGCGCACATCCTGGCGGACATGCGGATGGACCTGGTGGCCATCGAAACCGGGCTGCTGCACGACGTGGTGGAGGACACCAGCGTGACGGTGGACCAGGTGCGGAAGGAATTCGGCGATGAAGTGGCGCGCTGCGTGGATGGGCTAACCAAGCTTTCCAAGCTGGACATCTTCGGCGCCGAGGAGCGGCAGGCGGAGAGCTTCCGCAAGATGCTGCTGGCCATGGTGGAAGACATTCGCGTGATCATGGTCAAGCTGGCCGACCGGCTGCATAACATGCGCACGCTCGGCTACATCAACCCGGAACGGCGCGAGCGAGTGGCGCGGGAGACGATCGAGATTTACGCGCCCATCGCGCACCGGCTGGGGATGGGCAAAATCCGCGGGGAGCTGGAAGACCTGGCATTTCAGCACCTGGAGCCGGACGCGTACCAGGAGATTCTGAACGCCATCGAATCGCGGCGGCACTCGAATGAAGAGTTCCTGAACGCCATCCGGCAGACGGTGGAATCGGAGCTTCGTCAGGAAGGGATTCCGGCGCGGATCGAGGCTCGGGTAAAGCGGCCGTATTCCGTGTTTTTGAAGCTGCGGCGGCAGAAGATCACGGTCGACCAGGTGTACGACATCATGGCGCTGCGGATCATCACCGATTCGGTGAAGAACTGCTACGCCGCGCTGGGCGTAATCCACAACAAGTGGCGCCCCATCCCGGGACGCATCAAGGACTTCATCGCCATTCCGCGGCCAAATCTGTACCAGTCGCTGCACACTTCGGTGGTGGGGCCGCACGGGCAGACGTTCGAAGTGCAGATCCGGACCGAGGAGATGCACCGGATTGCCGAAGAAGGCATCGCGGCGCACTGGAAATATAAGGAGGGCCGCAAGGGTCCTGCGGCGGACGATCAACGCATCGCCTGGCTGCGCCACCTGGTGGAGTGGCAGCGGGACATGCAGGATCCGGGTGAGTTCATGTCCACGCTGAAGGTGGACCTGTACCCGGAGGAGGTCTACACATTTACGCCGCGCGGAAAGGTGGTTGTGCTGCCGCGCGATGCCACGCCCATCGATTTCGCCTACGCGATTCACTCGGACGTTGGCCACACGTGCGTGGGGGCGAAGGTGAACGGGCGGATCGTGCCGCTGCGGTCGCAGCTTCGCAACGGCGACATTGTCGAGATCATGACGCAGCCGGGCCACGAGCCGTCCAAGGACTGGCTGGCGTTCGTGAAGACCTCCCGCGCTCGCAACAAGATCAAGCATGTGATCAACGTCAGCGAGCGCATGAAGGCGATCGACATCGGCCAGAAGTACCTGGACAAGGAGGCGCGGCGGCTGGGCGTGCAACTCGGCAAGGCGAGCAAGGCGGACCTGGAGGCGGTGGCCGGGGAATACGGCTACAGCAAGATGGAAGATCTGTATGCCGCACTCGGGTACGGGAAGTTTTCGGCGCGCCAGGTGCTGGCGAAGATCGCTCCGGGAGCGGTGCCAGAGCCGGCTCCGGAAGCGCCCGTGCCTGCTCCCGCTCCAGGCGGAGCAGCGCGCGGCGACCACGATGGCGTGATCAAGGTGCGGGGCGTGGATGACCTGCTGGTGTATCGCGCCAAGTGCTGCAATCCGATCCGCGGCGAAGCCATCGTCGGATACGTAACGCGCGGCAAGGGTGTGGCCGTACATTCGAAGATCTGTCCCAATGTGCAGAACCTGATGTACGACGTGGAGCGTAAGATAGAGGTGGAATGGGCGCGCGCAGTCGAAGACGCGTTTCCGGTGAAGATCGTGATTCACACCGACGACCGGCCGGGTATGCTCAACCAGCTCACTTCCGTCCTGTCCGGGGAGAATACCAACATCCGCAGCCTGGAGGCGCGCACCGAGATCGACGACGGCGGCGTGGTGGAAATGACCGTGGACGTGCGCGATAAGAAGCAACTGGAGAAACTGGTTTCCGCCATGCGCCGCATCTCCGGCGTGCGCGACGTCGAACGGCTGTTCAACTGACAACATGATCGATCCGGAACACATCGCCATTTCGAAATCGAACGGCATCAAGATCGACTGGAAGGACGGGCATCGCAGCGAATACGCGCTGGATTACCTGCGCGACAAATGCCCGTGCGCGACCTGCACGGGCGCACACGGGACGCCGCCGCGTCAGCCGCAGGCGGACAACCCGTTTCCGATGTTCAAGCCGAAGCTGAAAATGCTGAACGTGGAGCCGGTGGGCAATTACGCCATCCGCATCCACTGGAGCGACGGGCATAGCTCCGGCATTTACACCTACGACCACTTCCGCAGCATCTGTCCGTGCAACGACTGCAAGAAATAGCTTTCAGCTCGAACCCGTAAAAGTCCAAGCCCGCCGCGACGGCGCAGAAACGCCGTCCTACACAAGGCACAACGCGAGCCCTCACCCTTCACGTTCCCGAGCCGAAAGCGGATAGCTGACCGCTATCGAACTTCGAAGCCGTCGATGTCGATGCGATTCCCGGTGGAAGCCGGGTTTTTTTCGGCCGTGCTGCGGATGACGGCGAGGTGGCGGCCAGGAGGGAAGCAACAGAATACTGCCTTGTGCTGCCAGTCGATGGCGCGCCAGTAGAGATCGACGGGCTTCTGCGGGCGGCCGTCGATGGTGACCTCGGCGATGCCGTAATTCGGACCCATGGCGTGCAGCCAGTTGAGCGCGGTGCCGTCGAAGGCGACAGAGATTTTGGAGCCGGGGTCGTCGGCGTGAGTGGTGGTGCCGCGGATGGGGCCCTTCACGCCAGCCTCCTTGACCCAATCGCCGCGGAAGAGGATGGCGGGGTCGTAATCATCGTAGCCGCCGGCCGACACGACTACCGGCGGGTCGATGAGCGCCTGCGGGCGGCACGCCGGATCGAGCCGCGCCAGGTACATTTCTCCGGATTCGTATTCGGGCAGGGTGCAGGCGGCGAGGAGTTCCGCGAGCGCCGGCGGCTGCGCGGCATCGCCGGGGGCGGGTTTGTGGGTGATGAAGTAGCGGATGTTCCAGCCGTTCATGAGCTGCAGCATGGCCGGCAGAGTGGCCGCCTCGCGGATGCCGAGCAACGTGTGGATCTGGTGCCAGTGGTTTTCGTAGACGTCCCCTTCGGTGCCTGCGATATCCGCCTCATGCGTGAAGAGCACGGCCGTACCGGGATGATGGCGGTTGTACCACGCGATCACGTTGCGCACCGGCGCGGCCTCGCCGAGGTAGCGGTCCCGCTCGGCGCGGGAGAAAGGCAGGCGCAGGCAAAAATCCTTGTGATAGTAACTGGAGGAGGGCAGGAAATAGGCATCGAGGGCGGTAGCGGCGATGAGGAAGACGACCAGCGTGCGGGAGAGCCAGAACTGGCGCTGCGCCGCGAGCCAGGCCAGCAGAGCGGCGGCAGGAATGAGCAGGAGCGGGAGGGCGGTGTAGACGTAGCGGGCGTTAGGATCGGAGCTCATCACGATGAGTCCCGCTCCCAGGGCTACGATGGCGGCGGTTACGGCGACGCGGCGGCGGGTGAGGAACAGGCCGGCGATGCCCAGCGGCACCAGCACCAGGTATTGAAAGCCGAGGGAGCCGTTTTGACCCTCGTAATAATCGTTCGTGTCGAAAGTGAGATCGTAGGGCAGGCGCCAGGTGAGCGGCTTGTGGAAGCGTGCGTCGCTGATATCGGTGCCGGCCGGCAACAGCGGCGAGTGGAACTTTTCGTTGAGGAAGGGGAAAAGCGGATTGCCGGTTTTGGCGTAGGCGATGGCATAGACCGGCGCCGCGGTGGCGACGAGCAGTGCGGCGGCGGCGAGGCAGGTGGTCCGCGGGTGTGGGCCGAGCGATTTCCAGTGCCGGCGCGCTTCCAGGAAGGCCAGCGGAACCGCCACCGCGGTGAATGCCATGGCGCCGAATTTCACCGACATGGCCGTTCCGGCCAGCATCATGGCCGCGAAGAAGTAGCGGCGGTCGGCGGTTTCGCCGAAGCGCCAGACGGCGGCCATGGTGCCGACGATGAGCGCGGCCAGTACGTTCTCCACGAACAGCGACCCGGTAACCAGTTGCACGATGGGAGTAGCGGCGAAGGAAGCGGCCACCAGGCAGGCGGCGCCCGGCGAGAGCCAGCGGCGCACCGCGCTATAGAGCAGCGCCGTGACCGCCAGCAGCATAGAGAAATCGAGCAGGCGCGCGGCATATTCGCCGCCCAAAACGTAAACGATGGAGTAGGCGAAATCGGCGCCCATCGGCATCACGGACCAGATGAAGCGCGAAGGCTGGAAGGTGAAGGCGTGATGGGCCGCGATGTTCATGGGGATGGCGAGGTGCATGGCCAGCCCATCGGCGCCGGTTTCCGGCTTGAGCGCGACGAACCATTGCGCGGTGAGGACGAAGATGAGCAAGGCGAGACCGGCGGCATCCAGACGGGAGATGGGCGAAACGGCAGCGCGGGCCAAAGCAGCCAGGCGGCGGCGCACGCCGGCAAAATCGAGCACGATGGGAACGGCGGCCAGCGCCAGCCAGACCGCGGGGTAATGGACCGGGACGCGCGCGGCGAGCGTCATCAGAACGATGTAGATGGCCGCGCCGAGCAGCGTAGCGCAGACTTGGTGCTCGAGCGATTCATCCTTCGCACGGCCCAGCAGCCTCGCGCCTAGCGCGGATGCGGACAGCAGAAAAAATGCCGTGGCGAGCAGCGGCAGAGGGCCAACCGAAACCGCGGTGAGAATCACCAGGAGGCAGGCAAAGAACGCGCCCAGAAAGCGCGGGGCCGCAAGTAGCCAAATCGCGGACACCAAGGCGAAGACTTCGGCAAAACGCACGAACCGCGTGATGCCGACCGGATACCAGATCTCCTGGGCGAACAGACGAGCGGCGCGGATGCCGTGCACCTCCAGGGCGTACAGCACGAGAAAGGCGACGCCGAGAGCGACGGCGGCCGGGTGCAGCGGAACTCGCGCCGGACGCGGCCGCGGCGGGGGGGCCGTCCCTTCCCGCGGTTGGAAGATGAAGAGCCGCTGGACGGCGAAATTGACAAAGAAGAGGAACGTTTCTACCGCCAGTTTGGCTGCCACCACCGGCACGGCGAAACGGCGGTAGAGGAATTCGATTCCGGCATAGGAACAGGCACCCGAAACGGCGGTGAGCGCCAGGTATTTCGGCAGCACGGACTGGTGGCGCTGGCGCGAATAGAAAACCGAGCGGCGCACCATCGAGTAATTGAATGTGACGGAAAACACGCGGCCCAGCACCTGCGCACCGAGCACGCTGCCGAGGCGGTGCACGGTGAGGATGAAGACCAGGTTGTCGAGCAGTGCGCTGGCGAAGGAAACTGAGCCGAAGCGCAGCAGGACGAAATAAATCTTCATCGAATCGACGATGGGGTTGAAGTGCGAAGACTTGTTGCCGGGCTCGTAGATGGTGCGGATGGGCTGCTCCACCACGGGCATGGAAAGTTGATGAGCGGCGATCAGCATTTCCAGTTCGAATTCGTAGCCGGTGGCTTCCAGGCGGAGCAGGCGCGGCAGGAGTGAAGCCGGGATTCCGCGGAGGCCGGTCTGGGTGTCGGTGAGCCGGCGGCCCAGCAGCGCGTGCATCACACCGCGCGTGAGAAGGTTGCCGAAGCGGCTGCGCAGCGGCACATCGGAGCCGAAGTTGCGCGCGCCCAGCACAAGGGCGGACGGGTTGGCGGCGAGCACTTCAGCGACGCGGGCAATATCCTCCGGGGCGTGCTGGCCGTCGGCATCGGCCGTCACCACGCCGGCGACCTCCGGCAGGAAGCAGAGGATGTGGTTAAACGCGGTCTTCAGCGCCGCGCCCTTGCCCAGGTTGACGGCGTGGCGCAGCAGTTGCACGTTGGGGAACCGGGCGGCCTCGGCGAAGGTGGCGGTGAATTCCGGCCCGCTGCCATCGTCCACGATCACGATGGCGGCGAACGAGTAGTCCGCGAGCGCACTTACCAGAGCGGGCAGGCCCGCGGACGGACGGTAAGCAGGAATCACGACCGCAAGCCGAGGGGACATCGTAGATTCTCCACTACAGCATGGGCGGCGAAGGGTTTGCAAGCGGGGCCGTGTGCCCTCCCGCGGAGGATTTTTCAACATTCACCCGCGTGTCTTTGGACGGCACGACGGGCACGATCTCGAATTCCATCAGGTCGCCCCAGGCGAGAATCCATTGCTGGAGAAGGCTGGCGTCGGCTGTCTCCATCAATTGGAAGCAGCGGTCGAAGTTCGGCTCGATCCAGCTATCGAGGTAACGCAGACCCTCCGGCATTTGGCGGCCCTGTTCGCGCAGACGCCGGTATGCGGGCCGTGCATCGCGGCTGCGGAAGCGCTCAATCACCATAAACAGCATGGTGAGACGGTAACACAGAGGCCTTGGACTGTTCAGGAATGCGGCCGAAATCGCACAAGCCATCTCAGATTGTTGGCAGACGCCCAAGCCAAGGGAGCGGGGGTTCGAATTCTGCACGGAAAGGCATGACATTCCGGTAGCCGAAAGATCGGACTTTCTGGCAGTCTAAGGGTTAGAACGGCTATGCGGTTCCTGTCTCTGTACCACCGGATGCCGGTTTGGATGCGGTCTCTGGCCGCGACGGCTCACGGCGTGACGTTGCAAAGGCAACGATACGGCCGCAACACGGAACGGCTGGTGGAAGAAGCACTGGCGCGTGAGACATGGAGCGCCGGGGAGTGGGACCGTTGGCGCAAGGAGCGGCTCGCGTTTATCCTGCATCGCGCGGCCACACGAGTCCCTTATTACCGGGATGTCTGGGCGCGGCGGCGGGCTCTGGGGTATCGGGGCTCGTGGGAAGTGCTCGAAAACTGGCCGGTGCTGGAGAAAGAGCAACTGCGGAACCACGCCGCCGCTTTCGTGGCGGACGACCGGGATGTAAATCGCCTGCACTGCGACCATACCAGCGGCACCACCGGCACGCCGCTTCGGCTCTGGCAGAGCCGGGAGACTGTGGAATATTGGTACGCGCTGTCCGAGGCGCGATGGCGGAAGTGGTACGGCGTTTCACGTCATGATCGCTGGGCAATTCTGGGTGGCCAACTGGTGGCGCCCGCCGGTCAGACAGAGCCGCCGTTCTGGGTTTGGAACGTGCCCATGCGGCAATTGTACATGTCGTCCTATCACCTGTCGCCGCAGCACATTCCGGATTATCTGGATGCTCTGGACCACTACCGGATCCGTTACCTGCTGGGCTATAGTTCTTCGCTCTACGCGCTGGCCCGCGAGATGGTGCGCACTGGGCGGGACGGCCTGTCGAGCAACGTGGTGATCACGAATGCCGAGCCGTTGTTCGATTACCAGCGCGAGGCGATCTCCTCGGCCTTCCGCTGTCCGGTGCGCGAGACATACGGGATGTCGGAGATGGTGGCCGCGGCGAGCCAGTGCGAAGCCGGAGGTCTGCACCTCTGGCCGGAAGCCGGCGTCGTGGAACTGGAACGGGACCAGGATGGCGGCGAAGGCGACGTCACCGGCCAGTTGATCGCGACCGGCCTCGCCAATCCGGATATGCCGCTGATCCGTTACTACACGGGCGACCGGGTGACGATGCCGGCCAAGCCGGAGGTCTGTGCATGCGGCCGTACGCTTCCGCTGCTGGTGCGGATCGAAGGGCGTTCCGACGATGTGCTGTACACGGCGGACGGGCGCGCCATCGGGCGGCTGGACCCTGTGTTTAAAGCCGACTACCCCATCCGCGAGGCTCAGATCATCCAGGAGAGCTTCGAATTGGTTAGACTGCTCTACGTGCCGGCGCCTGGCTGCGCAGAGCGGCACGTGAGCGCGATGGCGGACCAGATTCGCGCTCGCATGCCCGGGGTTCAGGTGGTGGCGGAGGTGGTGGAGGCGATCCCCCGCGGCGCCAACAACAAGTTCCGGGCTGTGGTCTGCCGGCTGCCCGCGCACCAGCGGGGAGCCAGCCGGGCAGGCTCTCATTCCGCCTATTAAGCTCGCTTCTGCCGCCGCCGGCGACGGATGGTAAAGTAAGACTCATGTCGCGAAAGTTACTTCTGACCGCTCTCCTGCTGCTCTCGCCGCTCTATGCGGCCAAGAAAGTGATCGTACCGCCGGAACTGGCGCC
>DATJMP010000267.1:0-10316 GCA_035508655.1 Bryobacteraceae bacterium | reverse complement strand
CCGCCGCACTCCACCGTGGCCGTTTTGGGCGACGGCAAACTCGGCCTTGTCATTTCCATGCTCCTGCTCGCCAACGGCTACCATGTGGACCACTACGGCCGCCATCCGGAAAAGCTGTCCCTGGGCGGCGCCCGCCCCTTCACCACGCCGCCGCCTGCCGCCGCCTACGATTGGGTGGTCGAAGCCAGCGGCAGCCCGGACGGCCTGCGCACTGCCGTCGCCACGACGCGACCGCGCGGCACCCTCATCCTCAAATCCACCGTTCACGGCTCCGTCCCCGTGGATACGGCGCCGCTCGTGGTCAACGAAATCTCCGTCATCGGCTCCCGCTGCGGCCGGTTTGAGGCCGCCCTGCCGTTGCTCGAAGCCAACGTGATCCCCGTCGAACCCATGATCTCGGCTCGCTTTCCGCTCTCCGCCGCACCCGAGGCCTTCGCCCGGGCAGCCGCACCAGGCGTGCTTAAAGTACTGCTCGCCCCTGATACCATCTAACCTGTGGCGCGACTCTTCCTGCTTCTCGCGGCCGCTGCGACTCTGCAGGCCCAGACCGGTGCGAATATCCTGCTTGTGGTAAACGGGACCGACCCGGTGTCGCGGGAAATCGGAACATATTACTCTCAGCGCCGCTCCGTGCCACCGCGCAACGTCTGCACCCTCTCCGCCACCGCCAATGAGGAAATCGACTGGAACACTTACCTGCAGCAGATCGAGCGGCCGGTCGGCGATTGCCTCAAGAAATCCGGCCTCATCGAAAAGGTTCTGTATGTCGTCACCACCCTGGGCGTCCCGCTCAAAATCGAAGGCGCCGGCTCCGGCCTGCAGGCCGAGCGCGCCTCGGTGGATTCCGAGCTTACCTTGCTCTACTCCAAGCTGAAAGGCGGGAAATTCGACCGCGCCGGCCCCGCCCCCAATCCGTTCTTTATGAAGCGCGAAGAGCCTTTCAGCCATCCGCGCTTCCCCATCTATTTGGTCACTCGCCTGGCCGCATACGACGCTGCGGAAGTGAAGAGCATGATCGACCGCGCCCTCGTCGCACGAAACCTGGGCAAATTCGTCATCGATCTGGCCCCGCCCGAGGATGAAGCAGGCAACGAATGGCTGCGTACCGCCGCCATCCTCCTGCCGGACCAGCGAGTCACGTTCGACGACACCGCCAAACCGGTCTACCTCCAGCCGGACGTCATCGGGTACGCCTCCTGGGGCTCCAACGATCCCGCCCGCAAGCTGCGCGACCTCGGCTTCCGCTGGCTCCCCGGCGCCATTGCCACCGAATTTGTGTCCACTAATGGCCGCACCTTCAAACGCCCGCCCGATAGCTGGACTTACACCACCTGGGCCGACCGGTCGCACCTCTGGGACGGCTCGCCCCAGGGATTGGCCGCTGACCTGATCCACCAGGGCGCAACCGGCGCTTCCGGTAACGTCTACGAGCCCTTCCTCGCCGGCTGCGTGCGCCCCGACTACCTGTTTCCCAGCTATTACGCCGGCCATAACCTCGCGGAGAGTTTCTACATCGCCATGCCATTCCTTAGCTGGCAAGGCATTGTCCTCGGCGACCCGCTGTGCTCAATCGGCAGGCCGTAGCCCGTCCCGCTACTGGTTCTCGTATTTCCGCCCCACCGCGCTAGTGGCAAGCCGATTGCTACAAACAGACAGTCGGCCGCTTCATGAGAGAATCAAAGGTAGTGCCGAAAACGCCAATCAAGACCAAGCGGCGGGAAATGAAGGTACGGATTCCGCAGAAGTCGCGCGCGGCCCGTTTCCTGCTGGGCCGCTTTGGCCGGATTCTCGTCGCCTCCTTCGCCCTGCTCGTTATTTTGGGCAGCGCGGCTTTCGCATACTTCTACTCTAAATATGCCCGGATGTTCGACGAGAAGCTGCGCGCCGGGCTATTCGCGAATTCGGCCAAGATCTTTGCTTCTCCCGAATCGGTGGCCGTCGGCGATGCCTCCACCCCCTCGGATATCGCCGCCCAACTGCGCCGCAGCGGTTACACCGAATCCCGCAGCAACCCCATCGGTTACTACGAAATCGAGCCCAACGCCATCCAGATTTTTCCCGGCACCGATTCTTATTTCGACCAGGAAGCCGGCCTCATCAAGTTTTCTAGGGATCACATCTCCGGCATCGTTTCCCTGCAGGACAACACGCCCCGGCCGCAATACCAGCTCGAACCTCAGCTCATCACCAACCTTTCCGGTCCCAGCCGGGAAAAGCGGCGCTTCGTGAAATTCCGCGATATCCCGCCGGTCCTGGTCCAGGCGGTCACTTCCGCCGAAGATAAGCGCTTCTTCCAGCATTCCGGCTTTGATCCAATGCGCATTATCAAGGCCGCGTACACCGATTTGCGCGACCGCCGTAACGAGCAGGGCGCGTCCACCCTCACCATGCAGTTGGCGCGCATGTTCTGGCTGGACCAGGGAAAGCGCGTGGGCCGCAAACTGGCCGAGATGATCCTCACCCTCCAACTCGAGCAGCGCTTTTCCAAGGAGCAGATCTTCGAGGATTACGCCAATGAGGTGGACCTCGGCTGGCGCGGCACATTCAATATCCGCGGCTTTGGCCAGGCCGCCGAGATTTATCTCGGTAAAGATCTCAGCCAGATCACTCTCCCGGAAGCCGCCGAGTTGGCCGGCATGATCCAGCGGCCCGGCATCTTCGATCCGTACCGCCACCCCGACCGCACGCGCGAGCGCCGCAATATCATTCTGCGCCTCATGCGCGAAAACGGCTTCATCGCCGACCGCGACTACACGCTGGCCTGCGAGACGCCCGTCAACGTCCCCAAGGGCTCGGTGCAGTCGCTCGAAGCACCGTATTTCGTCGACCTGGTGAATGACTCCCTCCAGAGCACCTTCCAGGATGCCGATTTCGAAAACACCGGCCTGCGTGTCTACACCACGCTCGACATGAACCTGCAGCGCGACGCCGCCGAAGCCATCCGCACCGGCATGGAAGCGGTGGACCAGCAGATCAACCGGCAGCGCCGCTTCCGCGGGCAGAAGCCGCCCGAGGCTCAGGTCGCCCTGGTGGCCATCGACCCGCACACTGGTGAGGTCAAGGCTCTCGTCGGCGGCCGGAATTACGGCATCAGCCAGCTCAACCACGTCCTCGCCAAGCGGCAGCCCGGGTCGGTTTTCAAGCCGTTCGTATACGCCACGGCGCTTGACACGGGCATCGAAGGCGGATCCCGAATCCTCACCCCCAGCACCATGGTCCTCGACGAGCCCACTACTTTCTGGTTCGACGGGAAGCCATACGAGCCGAGCAATTTCGAGCACGAGTTCTACGGCAATGTGACCCTGCGCGACGCGCTCGCCCACTCGCTCAATGTCGCCACCGTGAAAGTAGCGGAGATGGTGGGCTATGACGCCGTGGTCAACATGGCCAACCGCGCCGGCATGAATTACAAAATCCAGCCCACTCCCGCGGTGGCGCTTGGCTCTTACGAGATCACGCCGCTCGAAGCCGCCGGCGCCTACACCATCTTTGCCAACCAGGGCGAATATGTGAAGCCGAATTTCATCCGCCTGGTGCGCTCGAGCGACGGCAAGATGTTGTACAAGGACAAGCCGGAAACCCACGCCGCGCTCGATCCGCGCGTGGCATACCTCATGACCAACCTGATGGAGGAGGTGCTGCGTAGTGGTACGGCGGCCGGCGTTCGCGCCCGCTATAACCTGGACTTCCCCGCCGCCGGCAAAACCGGCACGTCGCACGACGGCTGGTTCGCCGGCTACACGTCGGAGTTGCTGTGCGTCGTCTGGGTCGGGTTTGATGACAACCGCGAGTTGAGTATTTCGGGTGGGAACGGCCCGCGCGCGGCCGCGCCCATCTGGGCGCAGTTCATGAAGAACGCCATGCAGTATCCGCAGTACCGCGACGTGAAAGATTTCCAGGCTCCGGATGGAATCGTCTCCATCGATATCGATCCCGAGTCCGGAATGCCGGCCACGCCTAATTGCCCCAAGCATCGCACCGAGGTCTATATTTCCGGGACGCAGCCCGTGGGCTTCTGCCCGCTGCACGGCGGTCGCACGATGACCAACGTGGCCGGTTGGCAACTGGCGCCCCCGCCCGCCCCTTCGGCCAACGAAGAAACGGCCCCGCCTCCACCGGCTGCTCCTCCCGGCCAGGTAGCTCCCGCGGCCGTGGCCCGCCGCGCCGCCCGCCAGGAAGCGCAGACCGCCCCGCCCGCCCAGGCCGCTCCCCAGCCCGATACTAAGAAACCGGAGAAAAAGGGCCTGTTCCGGCGGCTCATGAACGTTTTCAAATAGACGTCTCTGTATCGAACCGCCCGCTCGGGCAATCCACCCTCACCCGCTTGTCTCCGGGCCGGGCCGGGCCTCCGCCACCCCCTCTCCGTCTGTGCTTAAATAGGTGCCAGGGGTGATCCCCATGTCACTGCGGCCATTGGTCTTCCTGTTCGCCGCCTGCGCACTCGCACAGACGGGAAATCCCGCGCTCACGCCTGAACAGCGCGGCGATATCTATATGGCCCACAAACAGTACCGTGAGGCCATCGACACCTATCGGCAAGGCTCGCCCAAAGATCCTGTCCTCCTTAACAAAATCGGCATCGCCTACCATCAGATGATGCAGCTCGATTCCGCCCGCAAAAGTTACGAGCAGGCCATCAAGCTGAAACCCGACTACATGGAGGCGATCAACAATCTGGGGACGGTGTACTTCGCCCGGAAGAACTTCCGCCGCGCCATCCACTGGTACACCCGAGCCTTGAAGCTCGCGCCTAACGAAGCCCGTTCGGCCTCCGTTTACTCGAATCTCGGCACCGCCGAGTTTTCGCGCAAGCAGTACGAGAAGGCCACCGAATCCTACCAGAAGGCTCTCGCGCTCGACCCCAACGTCTTCGAGCGGCAGAGCAGCTACGGCGTCCTGCTGGAAGAGCGCAGCGTGGAGGAACGCGCCAAGTATCATTTCTACCTGGCCAAACTCTATGCCAAGGACGGCCGCAGCGAACTGGCGATCCAGTATCTGCGCAAAGCCCTGGAGGAGGGTTTTAAGGAGAAGAAGAAGCTGGATGAGGAGCCCGATTTCGCCGGACTCCGCGATAATCCCGCTTTTAAGGAGCTACTCAGCCGCGAACCGCGCGTGCTCTAAAATTTGAAGCCAGGTGGGTGGCATCCTGCGCGCGGACCCCATGGAGCCCGGACGCTGCGGACCTGGGTGGGTCTGTATGCCCGGCCCGACCGGCATCATCTATCCTAAAAGCTTGAACCTGTTTTTCCGAACCCGGACGATTGCTGCCGCTTGCCTGATGCTGTGCCTCTCAGCCTGCGCGCGCCGCGCTGCCGCTCCCGCCATCGAACGGCTGGCCGTACTACGGTTCGAAAACCTCGGCAGTGACTCCGGAACCGACTGGATGGGCCGCGCCTTTTCCGAAATTCTCACATCCGAACTATCCACCGCGCCCGGCATCTACGCCATTCCCTCTTCGCGCCTCCACGCCTTGGGGCAGGCGCTCGGCCGCCGCCCAATTGGTGTCCCGGGAATTTCCGCGGAGTCTCCGCTGGCGATCGCCGCCGGCGCCGATCGCCTCGCCTATGGTGTCTACTACGTGGAGCGCAGCACCATTCACACAACCCTCACCATCGAGGACGCCCGCACGCAGCGCATGGTTCAAGTGTTGGAAGCCACAGGGCCGGATTCCGACGTCGCTGCCGCTGCCTCCGCCCTCGCCCGCCGCATCTGGCCGCAAGCGCAGCCCTACGCCGTCCGCAACGCGGCCGCCATCGAGGCGTTCGCCAAGGGCTTGGAAGCGCCCGACGCGACGACCCAGGAAACTTTGACGCGCCAGGCGATCGCCGCCGATGCCGATTTCGGCGCCGCTTACTTCCTGCTCGCAGACCTGAAAGCTCGCGAGCGTGACCGCGCCGGGCTCGCCCAGGTGCTCGCTGCCGCCTCCGCCCGCGGGGCCTCATTGCCGCATATCGACCGCGCCCGCCTGGAGTTGCTGTCCTCCGGCCTTTCCGGCAATCGGACCGCCCGCGAAAGCGCTCTCGCTCAAATCGCGCGCCTCACTCCCAATGATCCCGGCGCCTGGACCGGTCTCGGCGAAGCCTTGGTTGCCGGCCACTTGCAGGCCCAGGCAGCTCAGGCGTTCCAGCGCGCCCTGGCCATCGAACCCGGTGACGTCAACCTCTGGAATCAGCTCGCATATGCCCAGGCTGCGGCCGGCGATGTTCCCGCCGCTATTGCCGCTCTTCGCCGCTATCAGGCGCTGGTCCCCAACGATCCCAACCCTCTCGATTCCATGGGTGACGTTTACCTGATGTCCGGCCGCCTGAAGGAAGCCGAGCAGTTCTACCTGGATGCGGTCAAAGCATCGCCCGCGTTTCTGAACGGCGCGGATTACTACAAGGCCGCCATGGCGCGCCTCATGACCGGCGATGTCGCCGGCGCGGACGCGATCTACGCCAAGTATCCGGCCGCCGCCCCCCATCGTCCTGAATGGCTCTGGATCAGCGGCCGTCACCGCCAGGCCTATGCAGAACTATCGGGTGCAGTTGGCGGTTTACCGCCCGACTTGCGGCCGAACGCGTATGCCGAACTGGCGATCTGGTCGTTGCTGGATGGCGACCGCTCAGCCGCCGCTTCGCAGGCGGAGAAAGCCGGCGGCGGCCTCCTCGGCGCTCTCGCCCGTTTCCTCACGCTCCCACCGGCCCAGCCCGCCGAATGGGCCGCGCGGTCACAGCAGCTTTTCCCTGGCGCTGCCGCTCCCGAGGGCAAGCCGTTGGCGCGCGACCTGGCGCTGGCCTACGCACTCCTTCTCAACCGAGAGTTCCAGCCCGCCGCCGCACTGCTGCACAACATCTATGACAGTTCCGGTTCTTCGCCGGATGCGACGACGCCCTTCGAGCTGGCCTGGGCGCTCGTCGAAACCGGCGATTTCCAAAACGCCGCCTCTCTGCTCCGGCTGAATCCCGTGCCGTCCATCACCGGCCCCAACGCTCTGATGTCCCTTACTTTCCCCCGCATCTTTCATCTGCGCGCGCAGTTGGCCCAACGGGAGGGTAAGGCCGAAGAAGCCAATCGCAACCAGCACATTTTCGAGCAGCTCTCCAGGCACTAAGCTGCGGGCTTTGGTGCGCTTGTCCGCCAGACCACGGCATTCGCCGGTAGTGCGACCGTGTCTGCCGACTCCCGCTGCGGTTTGCCGCCATGCTCGCCTAAGATCCTTACAGAGGATCGTTTTGATTTCACGAGCCGCGGAAAAACCTTACAGGGGTCTGGGGATGGAAGGCTCCATCGCCCGTTGGTATGCGTCTCTTACCCGGAAATCGCTAGGCGAGTTTCAGGCTTTGGCGCGGCGGGTCGCCGGGGAGCTCCCGCCCAATAGCGAGGTGCTCGAGATAGCGCCAGGCCCCGGCTACTTTGCGATCGAGCTCGCCAAACTAGGCGGCTACCAGATCACCGCAGTGGATGCCAGCCGGACCTTTGTCGAAATCGCGAGGCGGAATGCCGCGGAGGCAGGCGTCACGATCGATTTTCGCCTCGGAGATGCCTCCAGCTTGCCCTTCGGCGACGGCTCCTTCGATTTCATCCTCTGCCGCGCCGCGTTCAAGAATTTCGCCCGTCCCCTGCACGCACTGGAAGAATTCGAGCGTGTGCTCAACCCGGCCGCCCGCGCGCTCATCCTCGATCTGCGCGGGGATGCGTCGAATGAGGCTATCGGCCAGGCCGTGGAAGAAATGCACGTCGGCGCTGTGAATGGCCTAATTACGAAACTGACTTTCCGCTTGATGCTTCTAAAGCGCACTTCTACGCGTGCCCAGATGGAGCAGTTCCCCGCGCAGACTAAGTTCGCCTCGGTGGAGATCCGGCAAAATCTCATCGGAATGGAAGTCATGCTGCGCCACGCCGGTTGATGCACCTGCTCGACACCGACGGCTCCCCACGCAGGAACCGGATACTGCGGCCAGGTGTCGACTCCCACAACCCACCGGCGGCTGGAACCCTCGTTGCCCCAAAATTCGCAATCCCCAATCCCGGCTGTAGTACGATACGTTCAGGAGCACGTTTGAGCAAGGCAGAACGGAACGAATCCAAGGAAGAACAGACCACCCCTTCCTGGCTCATTGCCGTGCGCGCCATTGAATCGAAGAAAGGCGTGGACATCCGCGTTCTGGACCTCACCGGCATCACCTCCTTCGCCGATTACTTCGTGATCGCCACCGGCGCCAACTCGCGGCAAATTCAGGCCATCAGTGACGAGGTCAACCTGCAGATGAAACGGCAGTCGGGCGAGTTGCCCATCAGCGTGGAAGGCTACAACCAGGCGGAATGGGTGCTGGCGGACTACGGCGACCTGCTGGTCCACATCTTCTCTCCTAAGGCGCGCGAATACTATGGGCTGGAGCGCCTCTGGCGCGGCGCCAAGCCGGTCGAAGTACCGGCGGCGTGAAGATCTTCCTCTATTACATCGGCCGCGCCAAGGACCCCCACGCTAACGCGCTGGCAGAGGATTACATGACACGCGCGGCCCGCTACGCCCACGCACAAATGGCTGAAATCCGACCCCAGCGCGCCGATCTCTGGGCCAAGCATCCCACGGCACGCAAGATCTTCCTCGATCCCGGGGGTGAACCGCTGGACTCGGGCGCTCTTGCCACGCTGATCTCCCGGGCCGAACGCGAGGCTCGCGACCTGGTTTTTCTGGTCGGCGGCCATGACGGCCTTCCCGCCGGCTGGGCTGCTCGCGCCGACCAACTCCTCTCTCTTTCGCCCCTCACTATGCCTCACGAACTCGCCCGCGTAGTCCTGGCTGAGCAGATCTACCGGGCGTTTGCAACGTTGCGGGGGCATCCCTACCCGCGCTAACGTAGTTGGTTGCATGTCTTGGTTTAAGCGGGACAAGAGCACCGGCGCGCCCGTAGTGCCCGGAAACGGGGAACGCAAGGTCCGCACCGAAGGCCTGTGGCAGAAGTGCGAGGGCTGCCGCCAGATCATCTGGAAAAAGGACCTGGAGGCCAACTCCAGTGTGTGTCCGAAGTGCGGCCACCATTTCCGCATCGATGCCGTCGCCCGCCTCCGCATGCTCCTGGATGGCGAAATCGAGTTTTACGACCGCGACCTCGTCTCCGCTGACCCGCTCGGCTTCGTCGATTCCAAGCCGTACGACGAGCGCCTCGCCGCCATGCAGCAATCCACCGGCCTTTCTGATGCGGTGGTTTCTGCCGCCGGCCTGCTCGACGGCCGCCGCGTCCAGATCTGCGCCATGGATATCCGCTTCATCGGCGGCAGCATGGGCTGCGTGGTGGGCGAGAAAATCACCCGCGCCATCGAGCGCGCCATCGCCGAGCGCTCTCCGCTGATTGTCATCTCCGCTTCCGGTGGCGCCCGCATGCAGGAAGGCGCGGTCAGCCTCATGCAGATGGCTAAAATCTCCGCCGGCCTGATGCGCCTGGATGAAGCTCGCCTGCCCTATATCAGCGTCCTCACCGATCCCACCACGGGCGGCGTGACCGCCAGCTTTGCCATGCTCGGCGATCTGAATATCGCAGAGCCCGGGGCGCTCATCGGCTTCGCAGGCCCGCGCGTGATCGAACAGACCATCCGCCAGAAACTGCCCGAGGGCTTCCAGCGCAGCGAATTCCTGCTCAAGCACGGCATGCTCGATGCCGTGGTTCCACGGCCGGAGATGAAACCCTATCTCTCTCAGGCGCTGAAGTTTTTCCTGGGATGAATTATCCCGATTCCGTCGAGTTCCTCTACGCCCTGGGGAACGAAATCAAAACCGCTAAGCTGGGACTGGAGCGAATGGCCGCCGTACTCGAAGCCCTCGGCCGCCCGCAGGACCGCTGCCGCCTCGTCCACGTGGCCGGCACCAACGGCAAAGGCTCCACGAGCGCCATGATCGCCGCCGGCCTTCGTGCCGCCGGCCTTCGCACCGGCCTGTTCACTTCCCCCCACCTTTCCCAACCCACTGAGCGCATCCGCATTCAGGACGTCCCGCTCTCCCGCGAAGCCTTCGCCGCCGCTTTCGATTCCGTTCACGCCGTGGTGGAAGAGCTGCTGCGCCGCGGCGCCATCGATTTTCACACCACCTATTTCGAAACCGTCACCGCCATGGCGCTCGAAACCTTCGCGCGCGAAGCCGAAATCGCCGTACTGGAAGTGGGGCTGGGCGGGCGGCTGGACGCCACTAACGTCGTGCGGCCCGAGCTCTGCGTAATTACGCAGATCGATTTCGACCACGAAGCTTACCTCGGCCGCAGTCTCGAAGCCATCGCCGGAGAAAAAGCCGGCATTTTGAAACGCGGCGTTCCGGCCGTTTTCGCGCGCCAGCGTCCGGA
>DATJMP010000266.1:0-7452 GCA_035508655.1 Bryobacteraceae bacterium | reverse complement strand
TAGGCGGCACCACCCGGCGGAAGTCGGGCAACAGCTTCATCACCCCGTCCACCACGTCCACGGTATTGGTTCCCGGCTGCTTCTGTACCGCCAAAACCACGCCCTTCTGATCGTTGTACCAGGCGGCCAGCCTGGTATTATCAACGCCGTCCACGACGGTGGCGACGTCTTCCAGCCGCACGGGCGCCCCATTTCGCCATGCCACGATGATCGGCCGGTAGGCGGCGGCGTTCGGCAGCGTGCCGTTGGATTCGATGGTAAACGCCTGGTGCGCGCCGTCCAACGTGCCGGTGGGCAGGTTCGTGTTGCTGGCGGCGATGGCCTTCTGCACTTCGTCGATGCCCACGCCCTGCGCGGCCAGCCGGTCCGGATCCACCTGCACGCGCACGGCGTATTTCTGACCGCCGTATACCTGCACGCGGGAGACGCCGGAAACCATCGAGATCCGCTCCGCCAGCATCGTGTCCGCGTACTCGTCCACCTTGTAGATGGGGAGAACGGCTGAATTCAGCGACATGTACAGAATTGGCTGGTCCGCCGGATTGACCTTCTGGTAGGAAGGCGGCCGCGGCATGCTGGTAGGCAGGCGCCCGCCCGCGCGCGCGATGGCCGCCTGAATGTCCTGCGCGGCGGCGTCGATCTTGCGGTCCAGCGTGAACTGCACCGAGATGCTAGTCAATCCTTGGGAGTTCACCGAGCTCATCGAGGAGACGCCGGCAATCGTGGAAAACTCGCGCTCCAGCGGCGTGGCCACCGAGGAGGCCATGGTTTCCGGGCTGGCGCCGGGTACGGAAGCCGCCACCGAAATGGTGGGGTAATCCACGCTGGGAAGAGCCGCCACCGGCAGGGCGCGGAAGGCGATTACGCCGAACAGCAGGATGGCGAACACCATCAGCGCGGTCATCACCGGCCGCTCGATAAAGATGCGGGAAAGGTTCATGGCCGCTCCGCTTCGATCTTGCGGGGATCAACCGCCTTCACCTGCGCGCCCGGAAAGAGGCGCATCTGGCCATCGGTGACGACGGTCTCCCCGGGAGTGAGCCCCTTTTCGATGACCATGCTGGAGCCATAGGTGCTGCCCACCGTCACCGGCCGGATCTCCACACGGTTGTCTGCCTTCACCACGTACACAAACTGGCCCTGCTGCCCCGTTTGCACCGCTTCAGCCGGCGTCACGGCGGCGTCGCGAATCGTGTCCAGCGTCAGTTCCACGTTGACGAATTGCCCGGGCCAGAGCATGGCGTTGCCGTTCGGAAAACTCGCTTTCAGGTGGATGGTTCCGGTGGTGGAATCCACCGAGTTGTCAATCACCGCCAGTCGTCCCTGCGCGAACTGGCCGGGGTTATCTCGGGTGGCCGCTCGCACCTCGAGCGGACCGGCTGCGTTGAGCCGCCGGATGGCGGCCAGGTGCTGTTCCGGCACGCTGAAGTTCACGAAGATGGGCGAAAGCTGGTGGATCACGACCAGCGGCACGTCGTTCACCTTCACCAGGTTGCCGGCGTGCACCAGCAGGTTGCCGGTGCGGCCGGAAAGGGGCGCGCGGATTTCGCAGTACGTCACGTTGAGCTTGGCCGCTTCCACCGCCGCTTCATCCGCGTCCAGGGCCGCCTTGGCGCTGACGATCGTAGCGTCGGTGGCCCGCGCCGCTTCCCGCGCCACGTCCGCATTGGCGCGGAACTGCTCGTACTGCTCTTTGGAGCCGACGCCCTCCTTGGCCATCTGCGCGTAGCGCAAGGCGTCGGACTCCGCGAATTTGGCCTGCGCGGTGTCGCGCGCCAGCGCGGCTTCCGATTGCGCGATTTGCGCCCTGTCCCGCGCCACTGCCGCCTGCGCCTGCAGCAAGGCGTCCTGGTATGGCCGGCGGTCAATGACGAACAGAAGATCGTCCTTTTTGACGTTCTGTCCTTCTTGGAACGCCACGCGCTCAATCTGTCCGGCAATCTGCGACTTGATCTGCACGATGGCGGAGGCTTCCACTGTTCCTACCACCCGCAATACCGCCGGCACAGACTGCTGTTCCACCTTGGCGACGCTCACCGGCACCACCATCATCATCATGGCAGCCGGCCCGCCCGCCGCCTGCGTCTGAGGCTGTTTGCCACACCCGGCAAACGCCGCCGCGAGCGCGGCAACCGACAGGAATAGATAGGACCTCAAGCAGCGCACCTCACCATTACGCACAAAAACACCCGAATGTTCCAAGTCTAGCAGGCGGCGCGGCTCCGCACCGAGCTCAGGGTCGGCCGCGAATCGGTTGATTCTAAAGCCCCGGGATTCTGGAGTTGAAAGTTTTGTTCGAAATCGGCCCGTTTACGCCAGCAGCCGCCCGCCATCCACCACGATCGTTTGGCCAGTAAGATAAGACGCGGCATCGCTCCCGAGCATTAGCGCGATTTCCGCGATTTCTTCCGGCTGCCCGGGACGCCCGATGGGCTGGCCGGCCAGAAACGTCCGGCGCCGCCCTTCGTCTTTCCAGAAAAATTCGCTCAGCACCGTCTCCACCAGGCCGGGCGCGATGGCGTTCACGCGCACCCCGTGAGGGCCCAGTTCAAGCGCGTAGGATTGGGTCATCATGATGAGCGCGGCCTTGGTCATACTGTAGAGCATGCCGTGATATTGCGGCCGCAGGCCTGCGATCGAGGCGATATTCACAATGGATCCCGAACTGCGCGCGCACATACCGGGAGCCACCGCCTGGATCAACCGGTACGCGCTCTTGAGGTTGATCTCGATCATCTTGTCGAACTTGGCTTCGTCGGTGGCGAGAGCGGGCTCCTGGGCGATGTTGGTGGCGGCGTTGTTCACCAGAATGTCGACGCGGCCGAATTCGGCGAGGGTGGTCTGCACCAGGTTATGGAGATCGGCGGCGCGGCCGACGTGACAGGCGACGGGCCGCACCACTGCCGTCCCGGCGCCGATCTCCGCCGCGGCACGTTCCAGCGATTCGGGCTTACGCCCGCAGATGACCACTGCCGCGCCTTCGCGCGCGAACACCCTCGCGATGGCCAGCCCGATGCCGCGGCTGGCTCCGGTGACCAGGGCGACCTTGTCTTTCAGAACATTGGCCATTTACAATGAAAAGAAAGGAACAGCTTAGAGTACCACCACCTTCGAGTGCGGTTGACTCGAATTTCCTACTGGTGTTACCCTGTTCCTCTTACGGAAGCTGTTTGCCGCTTCCGCGGTTCCCCGTGTCAAATTCATGGATGTCATACTGCGCCAACTGGGTGAGCTTCTATTAAGGGCCATCCCCACATTTCTGCTCGTCGTTTTTCTCAGCTACTATCTGAAGTTCGTTTTCATTCGTCCTTTGGAGAAGGTGCTGCGCCAGCGCTACGACGCCACCGAAGGCGCGCGCAAACTGGCTGAGGAGATGCTCCAGCGCGCCGCCGCCAAGATGGACGAATACGACGCCGCGCTGCGTGCCGCCCGCGCGGAAGTATATGATGAGCAGGAACGGCTGCACAAGCGCTTACAGAGCGAGGCGGCCGGGCAAATTGCCGAGGCGCGCCACCGCACCGAGGCCACCATTGAAGAAGCGCGACAGCAGATTGCGCACGAAGCCGAAGTGGCGCGAGCTTCGCTGGAGCGGGAGAGCGACGCGCTGGCCGATCAGATCGCGGACGCCATACTGCGCCGGAGCGCGGCATGAAGCGCCTGATCCTCCTGGCTGTGGTTTGTGTCCTGCCTTACGCCGCGGCTCCCTTACGCGCGCAGCAGACGGCCGAGCAGCACGCGCAGCAAGGGGCGCAGCACCCGGTGGAGGCGCCGACAGAGGCGCTGATGGGCTGGAGGTGGGCGAATTTTCTCGTCCTGGCCGGCGTGATCGGCTGGCTGGTGAAGAAGCACGCCGGACCGTACTACGCCGCGCGCTCGCTCCAGATCAAGAAAGACATGATCGAGGCGGCCGATTTCCGCCAGCGCGCCGAGGAGCGCGCCGCCCAGGTGGAGCGCCGCCTGGCCGGCCTCGAAGCCGACATCGCCGCGCTGCGCTCGGAATCGGCGCAGGAAGCACAGGCGGAAAGCGAACGGCTCACCCGGCAGACCGCCGCGGAGATCGCCAAAATCGAGGCCCACGCCAAGGAGCAGATCGCGTCCGCCGGCAAAGCCGCGCGCATGGAATTGAAGCGCTACTCGGTGGAGCTGGCCATCGGTCTCGCCCGGCAGAAGATCGAAACGCGCATCACGCCTGATACGCAGGATGCGCTGGTGCGCGGCTTCGTCCGTCACCTGGAAACTCCCGCCCCGACGCGGAATTCGTAACCCACGATGATACTCTCAGTCGTAGCGACACGATACGCGAACGCCCTCGCGGAAGTGGTCACCGGCCCCAAATCGAAGGTCTCCCCGCAGCAGGCCCTGGCGGATCTGCGCGCCTTCGAAGCGGCGCTTGAAGAATCTCACGACCTGCACGAAGCGCTGGTCACGCCGGCGGTTCCCGCCGGCCGCAAGCGGGCGGTGATCGGCCGCGTCGCGGAACTCCTGGGCATGTCGTCCATTACGCGGAATTTTCTGTTCGTACTGGTGGACCATCGCCGCATCGCCTGGTTTTCTCCCATTGTGCAGAGCTTCGAAGAGGTCATGGACCGGCGGCTGGGCTTCGCGCGGGCGGAGGTTTCCTCTGCCGTGCGGCTCACGCCGGAACAGGAAGCGGCGGTAAACGCGGAGCTGGAACGGGTCACCGGGAAACGAATCCGCAGCCGCTTCGCTGTGAATCCGGTCCTGATCGGCGGCGCGGTGGCGCGCATCGGTTCGACCGTCTACGACGGCAGCGTGAGCGGCCAGTTGGCGGCTATGGAACGGCGGCTGACCGGCGAGGGAAAGGGATAATAAAGGTTGGGGCCGCGGCCGGGCTCACCCGGCGCGGTTTCGGAAGGAATTATGGCTCAAATCCGAGCGGACGAAATCACCAGCATACTGCGTCAGGAAATCGAGAACTACGACCGTGCCATCGATGTCACCGAGACCGGGTCGGTCATCTCGGTGGGCGACGGCATCGCGCGCATTCACGGGCTGGAAAAGGTGATGGCCGGCGAACTGATCGAGTTCCCACACGACGTGGCGGGCATCGCCATGAACCTGGAAGAGGACCAGGTGGGCGCGGTGCTGCTTGGCGATTTCACCGAAATCAAAGAGGGCGATGAAGTGCGCCGTACCGGACGCATCATGTCCGTGCCCGTGGGCGATGGCCTGATTGGCCGCGTGGTGAACGCGCTCGGCCAGCCCGTCGACGATAAGGGGCCCATCCAGAGCACGGAATATTACCCGGTGGAGCGGCTGGCGCCGGGCGTGATCGCGCGCCGGCCGGTAAAAGAGCCGATGATGACCGGCATCAAAGCCATCGACGCCATGATCCCCATCGGGCGCGGCCAGCGCGAGTTGATCATCGGTGACCGGCAGACTGGCAAGACGGCGCTGGCGCTGGACGCCTTCATCAACCAGAAGGGTGGTGACATGATCTGCATCTATGTCGCCATTGGCCAAAAGCGCTCCACGGTGGCGCAGGTAGTGAAGACGCTCGAAGATTACGGCGCCATGGAATACAGCATCGTGGTTTTGGCGTCCGCTTCCGACCCCGCGCCCATGCAATACCTGGCCCCGTTCGCCGGCTGCGCTATGGGCGAATACTTTCGCGATCGGGGCAAGCATGCGCTATGCGTGTATGACGACCTTTCCAAGCATGCCGCCGCGTACCGTGAAATTTCGCTGCTGCTGCGCCGCCCGCCGGGGCGCGAAGCGTTCCCCGGCGATGTCTTCTATCTGCACAGCCGCCTGCTGGAGCGCGCCGCGAAGATGAGCGAAGAAAACGGCGGCGGGTCGCTCACCGCGCTTCCGGTGATCGAAACCCAGGCAGGCGACGTTTCCGCATATATTCCGACCAACGTCATTTCCATTACCGATGGCCAGATCTTCCTGGAATCGGACCTGTTCAACTCCAACGTGCGGCCGGCCATCAACGTGGGTATCTCGGTAAGCCGCGTGGGCGGCAATGCGCAGACCAAGGCGATGAAATCGATTGCGGGCAGCCTGCGCCTGGACCTGGCGCAGTACCGCGCGCTGGCTGCGTTCGCGCAATTCGGCTCGGACCTGGACAAGGCTTCGCTCGACCAGTTGAACCGCGGCAAACACCTGGTGGAGATCCTGAAGCAAGGGCAATACCACCCGCTGCCGCTGGAAAAGCAGATTCTGATCATCTTTGCCGGCACCCGGGGCTACCTCGACGATCTGCCGGTGGAGGAGTGCCGCAAGTTCGAAGAGGAGTTGTACCGCTTTGCCGAGAACGCGCATCGGCCGGTGCTGGAGGCCATCGCCGCCAAAAAGGTGCTGGACGATGATCTGCGGAGCAAGGTGACGGCGCTCATTGAAGAGCTCAAGGCCCGCTTCGTGGCGGAGATGCCGGCAACCGCTCATGCCTAGCCTGATCGATATCCGGCGGCGCATCCGCTCGGTCAAAAACACGCAGCAGATCACCAAGGCCATGAAGATGGTCTCGGCGGCCAAGCTGCGGCGGGCTCAGGATCGCGTCATTGCCTCGCGCCCGTATGGCGCTCTGCTGCGCAAGGTGCTTTCCAACGTGGCTGCCGGCGCGGCGGCGGAAGAAAACGCATCGCGCGATGCGCTGCTGGCGGTCCGCCCGGAACAGAGGATTCTGCTGGCATTGATCACCGGAGACAAGGGGCTGGCGGGCGCGTTCAATTCCAACCTGATCAAGGGCGCGCAGCGGTTCCTTGCAGAACACGCCGGAGCGCAGGTCCGGATGGAACTGATCGGGCGCAAGGGCCGCGACTTTTTCCGCAAGCGCGGCGCGGAGATTTCAGGCGAGCACGTCGGCATGGCGGCCAAGGCGGTCTACGCCGACACGGCCGCCATTGCCCGCAAGGCCATGGACCTCTACCGCGCCGAGGAAATCGACGCCGTCTACATCATCTATAACGAGTTCAAGAGCGTAGTGGCCCAGAAACTGATGCTTACGCGCGTACTGCCGGTGGAAATGCCGCAGCGCACGGAGCCGGTGGATTACCTGTTCGAGGAGCCAGCTACGGAAATTCTGAATTCGCTGCTGCCCCGCTACGTGGAAATGGAGTTCTACCGCGCGCTGCTGGAATCGACGGCGGCCGAGCACGCGGCGCGCATGACGGCCATGGAGTCGGCCACATCCAACGCCGGCGACATGATCGACAAGCTCACCCTGTACATGAACCGGGTGCGCCAGGCCAGTATTACGAAGGAGATTATCGAGGTGGTGAGCGGCGCCGCCGCCGCGGAATGAGGAAGGAGAAGTCAGGAGTCAGGAGACAGAAGTCAGAATGCGCAGCCTCCCCTGAGCGCGGCGATTCTGACTTCTGTCTTCTGACTCCTGTATTCCAGATTTTATGCCAACGAACGGACAAGTAATCGGCAAAGTGGTGCAGGTGGCGGGACCGGCCGTCGACTGCGAATTTCCCGAAGGGC
>DATJMP010000265.1:0-28137 GCA_035508655.1 Bryobacteraceae bacterium | reverse complement strand
ACCGCCTCCGAAAGGCTGGAAGACTGATCGAGAGATTTGCCATATGTATATCCGGCGAGCCACTCCAGCGACCGCCCGTCGTGCCGTAAAGATAGCTCGAGCGAATTGTAGTTCGAATTGCCGATCGTTTTCTGATACGTGACGGCGGCAAACTGCGAGCTGAATGGTCCCCGCGTCCCCTGGATCGTCTGGCCGGACGACGTGATGTAGGTGCCGCTCTCGCCGAACGGACCGCACGTTGGGCTTCCAGGCATGACGTCCTGTGGCTGGCTCAGGCTCAAACAGAGTGCCGGGTTCCCGGGGTTCGCCGAGATCAATACCAGCAGGTGATGGGCCTGGCTTCCCACGTAGCTGGCACTCAAGACCGTGTCCCGCGCCACTTCCCGCTGCACTGAAAACGAATAGCTTTCGCTGTAAGGCGTCACGTTGTCGTGGAAGAACGCGGGCACGCCGGTAATCGGCAGGTACTGCGACCAGTCCACCGTGGTGTTAGGGTTCTTTGCCGAAGCGCCGGACGCCGGAATCGGCTCCGGAAAGCGCTGGCCGTTATTCCTACCGTCGGCCGCGGTGACGAAGGGCGTTGCGAAAAGCGGCGGCGCGAAGCTCGTGTAATCGTAGCCGTACGGAGGGTTGGCGCTCATGATGCCGGCCGAGAGTCCTTCGAAAGCCGTATAGAAAAGGCCGTAGCCGGCGCGCACGCTGGTTTTGCTGTCTGGCGAATAAGCCAACCCGACACGCGGTGCAAAATTGGTGTACTTGGTTGGAGCCAGCGTCGCCGGAATTCCGGAATCGCCGGGGAAGACCAGCCCGGCCGGCGCGCCCGGGTACACCGCCGATTGCTGCCCGGCTACCAGCGTCTGCAATTGATTGTATTTCTCGCGCCACGGCGGCAGCAGGTCCCAGCGCACCCCGTAGTTCAGCGTCAGGTTATGCCGCACCTGCCAACTATCCTGTCCGTACAACCCCACGTATTTGTTGCGCAAATAGAAGGCTTTGGAATCGCCCTGCGCATAGCTGCTGGCGACGCCCAGCAGGAAATCGGCGAAATCCGAACCCGTCTCGGTGCCTTGGAATAGGAAAGAACCATTGAAGGTGGCATCGGGGTTGATGTTGACCTGGTCCAGGTGCGCGCTCGCGCCAAATTTCAGGACGTGCTTCCCCGCCACCTTCGACAGGTTGTCGGACCACTGGAAGGTGTTGTTTGCCTGTACCGCTCCGGTGGTGTCCACGCCGATGGTGAAATCGTTGAACGCCACGTTTTCGATGCCTTCGATAGACGGCGCCAAAGCCACGATGCCCGGTTTGCCTGCGGAATCCACGAATCCCTGCGAGGCCAGCGAGCGGCCGACGCCGCCCACCGGCTGCCCCACGTTGTTGGCTGCCCGCATGTAACTCACCCGCAGTTCGTTTACGGTCGTCGGACTGAGCGTGCTCGTCAACGCCAGCGCAGCCAGCTGCGCGCGTCCCAGGGAGACTGCATTGAATCCGGGAACGTTGGCGCCTCCCTGTCCCGTTGGGTAAGGATTATCCATCGTGTAGTCATCGGCAAAGTAATAGGCCGAAAGCGAGCCCCACCGCGTGCTGCTGTCGATCTTCATGGCCGCCTTGTCATCCCGCAGCGTCTCGTTATAGGCGGACGTGGAGAAGGTATTCGCGCCCTGGTTCGGCGTAGGGACGAATGGCAACAACGCCTTCGCAGGAGCCGACCAGGCCCGCTCGGGAATTTGCGCGTTGGGGAAAACGCATTGCTCGGAGTTGGTGCATCCCGGCGTGTAATACCGCTCCCCGGGCTCGATGCCGTAGCCGAGCTTCTGCGAAAGCAGGTCGGCCCAGTACTGGCCGTTGACCGTCCCGGTCAGCGAACCCGCATTGCCCGCAAAGTCGCCGGCGCGGTTGGCCAGGGAAGGAACGGAAATCAGTCCCGTGTCCACGCCCTCCGCCATGCGGGTGCCCTGGTAATCGGCAAAGAAGAAGACTTTGTCTTTCCGCACCGGCCCGCCGATCGTGGCTCCGAACTGGTTTCGGTCGTACTTCGAGCGATCGGCGGAAAAGTAGTTGCGTGCGTCCAGGTCGGTATTCCGCACAAAATCGAACAGGCTTCCGTGCAGTTCGTTCGTGCCGGACTTTGTCGTCACCATCACCTGTCCGCCGCTGAAATTGCCGTACTCCGCATCGAAGTTGCTCGTCAGCACGCGGAATTCCTGGATCGAGTCGAGATTCGGAACCACCGCCGCTCCCATGTTGAAGTCCTCTTGCACGGTGCTTCCGTTCACCACGAAACCGTTGGCGGTCTCCCTTTGCCCGCTCACCGAGAGGTTGCCCGGATTCAGATCTCCCGATGGCGGGGCGGTGGTGCAGCCGGACATCACGACCGCGTTCGGCTGTTGCGAACTGGTCGGAATCACGCCCGGCTGGAGCGCCAGCAGGTCCGTATAGCTGCGGCCGTTCACGGGAATGCTCGCCACTTGTTTCGCGGCAATCAGTTCGCCCATCTGGTTGGAAGTGGTTTGCAAGCTGGTTGCATATTCGCTCACCGTGACCACGTTCGATTGAGCCGCCAGAATCAGCGGAATATCGACATTCACAGTGGCATTCGCATCCACATTGAACTCGGTTTTGTATGGCTGGAATGCCGGTTGGTTGATCTCCAGCTCGTACCGGCCCTCTGTCAGCGCCGGAAAAGCGAAGAATCCTTCGCCGTTCGTAACCGTCGTCTGCCCAATTCCGGTTTCCGCATTGCGAATCGACACAGCCACCGCCGGAATCACGCCGCCGCTCTGGTCGGTCACCGTTCCCGCAACATTGCCTCCGGTGCCGGCCGATGCGGCAACCGCGCCCGCCAATGAAAGCGCGATGAGAAGCTTGAATCCGTGTGGATAATTCATGTGCACTCTCCTTAGTCCCGGCTTCAGGAGGCCCCGGCCCGTGTTCTCCATCAGCCAGTTTGCAAGCCATATGCAACTGGTCGCCCGGAAAGCCTATTAAAACCCATTTGCAACTCAGTGTCAACTCAAAAAGCTAAAAATATCTTAAAACCTCATAATCTGGACCTCGATTCGCGCCTGAAATCAAATATTTCCGCTTTTGCGGGAGGGTGCCACCCTCCGTTGCGAGTTCCACTCGTCCCCACACAGATGAATGTGGTTTGCAACTCGAGGTCATCCGATGTTCATGGTCGGGAATCGCACGCGTCTGGCTCGATCGCGGCTGCCTGCGCCTCGCCCGAACTCAGGGATCTGCGGTCACGGCTTGCGGTCGAATCAATCGGGCGTTCTCCGCCAATGGGCAACTGCTCGATTCGGTGGTATACCCAGAGAGCGCACGGAACCTCGCCCATCGTCGCGCGCGCCCGTTACTAGGCCGGAATGCGGCGGGCGCCCTCAAATCTGTAGCCAATCTCGTAGATGGCGGCCCGGAACTCCACTTCCAATGGAAGCCGCCGGCGGCGATCGCGATAGGGGATTTCCAAGTCGATTGTCTGAGTATCTTCGCCGGTAAACAGAGATCCGATCATCCCGAAAGGGTCGAACCGCACATTTGCCCCGAAGTTCCGCTTTCTCAATGGTCAGAATTAGCCATGCTAACGGCGTAACCACGATGTCAGAAACGTGTTCTTAACTTATGGAATCGGAGAACACAATGCATCCCACCCCGATGGCTGGGTTTCACCGAGGGGGGAAGAATGCAAGGAATGAAAGGAGCAGGCATTCGTCATGAACCGCAGGCAAATGTTGATGATCCCTGGCGCCGCTGCGGCTGCCGCCAGTGCTGCACTCGCTGAAGTCCCGCCCCACCCGCCGACGGTAATGGGCGTCTCCCACAAGCGGGTGTCCAAATACAGCAAGAGCAGCGAAATCTATAAGGTGCCGAAGACCGCCGCCAAGAACACCAAGTACGTTGCATTCCTCACCACTTTGCTCGGCCTGACCACCGATCAGCAGCAGCAGATCACAGCCATTTTCACATCCGCGATGCAAAGCCAGACCACGCTGCGCGCCAGCATGAAGACCGCGCGCCAGACTCTGGTCACCGCGGTTCAGAACGGCGACACCAATGCGATTGGTCAGGTTACTTCGGGTCTGGGCCTCTTGACAGCCCAGCATCTGGCCGCAGGCGCCAATGCCAACCTGCAGTTTCTACAGATCCTGACTCCGGCGCAACAGGCCCTGTTGGTCCAGTTCCAGTCGTAGCGGACAGATGCCGCGCAAGGCGCGGCGCCATAAACAGCGGGTGAGAAGATCGTGCTGCGGTCTATTCGTGTCTGGTCTCGTTTGACGTTTCTAGTGGCTGCCTGCTCATGTGCTTCGGCGCAAGTGGAGGTATTGCCGTATCTCGATGATGCAACGATTCACCAGGTGAACCTTACCGTAGCGGCCGGCGACTGGGCGTCTCTCCTCCAGAATTACCAGCAGGACACCTATTATCAGGCATCCGTTAGTTGGGACGGATATGCAGTCGGAGCGGGCATTCGCCAGCATGGCGACGGCAGCCGCAGCCCGATCAAACCGAACGTGGACGTCAACTTCGCCCACTACAGCAAGGATCAGACCTTCCTCGGGCTGCCTTTCGTCATTCTCAAGGCAAACAACGAGGATGCTTCCAACCTGTGCGAATGGTTCTCGATGAAGTTTTTCCGTAGGATGGGTTTCCCGGCGCCGCGCGAGGCTCCCGCCCAACTTTATATTAACGGCCAGTATTTCGGCTACTATACGATCGTCGAACACCTTGACGAAGCGTTTCTGCAGCGGAACTTCGGCGAGAGCGGTGGGTATCTCTACGAGTGGAAAACGGATGGCAATTACGAATTTGGCAACCTGGGCGCCGATCCCTCGGCCTACACTGCCTATCTCGATCTGAAAACCAGCCAGACCTCCGCGGACCTGCAAACCTTCTCCAACCTTGTCCAGGTGATCAATCAGCCCTCGAGTTCCACATTCACCGATGCCGATTTTATCGCCGCGCTGGCGCAGTATATCGATCCGAAATCGTTCTTGACTTATGCCGCCACGGAGAATGTCGTGGCCGAAGCCGACTCCCTGGTCGGCGGCATCGTCGGCATGAACAATTTCTTCTTGTACCAGTTCCAGGGCACGACGTTCTACCAGTTGATCCCCTGGGATAAGGACATGACGTTCAACTCCTGGAGCCGCGACCTGATGACGGGTTTCACACTCGATCCCGGTATCAATATGCTGGCGCAGCGCCTCATCGCGATTCCGGAGTACCAGAATTTTTACCTCGGTCAGGTAGCCAAGGCGGTGAGCCTGCTCGGTGAGACGGGCGGCTGGGGATATCAAATGCTTACGGCCCAGTATGCCCTGATTCAAGCCGCGGCTTCCAACGATCCGAACAAGCAGTGCATGGTCAACGGATTGCTACAAGGGTGCGGGACGGCGGATTTCCAGTCGGACGCGCAGTGGATGATCAATGCATTCCTGGCCAATCGCGCACCATTCGTCGAGCAGCAACTGCAAACGTACGGGTATCAACCGGTTTCGGGTGATCCGGCGATTTCCGCCGTCGTGGTCACCGGTCAGACCGCCCCGCCGGCGTCGGGCGCGGTAGTGTCCCCCGGCGCTTTGGTCAATATTTCCGGAACGAACCTGGGACCCGCTGCCCAGGCTGCTGACGATCCTCTACCCCGCAATCTGGCGAATACCTTCGTCTCCGTGGAGGGCGTCCGGGCCCCGCTGCTGATGACGTCGGCGGGCCAGATTCAACTCCAGATTCCGTGGGACCTCGCAGCCGGCGCAGTCAACATCACCGTCTCGGTGAACGGCGAGATGAGCAATACATTCGTCGCTACCCTGGCTGCGGCCGTACCCACGATTTTGGCGGTAACGCACGCATCGACGGGGGCCCCGGTCAACTCGTCAGCTCCCGCCATCCCGGGAGAGATTCTGGCAGTCTACATGGGAGGACTGGGAGCCATAGATGCCGACCTGGCGATGGGGTCGGCGGTGCCGGCTGGATTTCCGGTCAGCACGACTGCGTCCCCTCAATTCTTGCTGGAGCAGACGGCGCTAAACGTCTTGTTCTCCGGCCTGGCGCCGGACTATGTGGGCCTGTATCAGGTAAACGTTCAGCTTCCCCTGGTGCTGCCGCAAACGGCGCTGGCCAATCTTACGGTGAGCTGCGCCGGCCAGTCAGTCTCGTCGGTATTGCCGGTGGTCGTTCAGTAGCCGGGCCGCGTGTGCACCCGCGTGCGGGCGCGATCACGGCGAAACGCGACTCCGGCTCGCAACACGTCCACAACTGCGGGCCGGCTGGCCGCGCCGTCCGCGGCCACCGAAATTGCGTAGAGCCCGTCCGGCAGGTCCGCGGGAACTTCAACGTCCACCCGGTAGAGGCCAGGCAACTCGCCGGAGGCACTGATCGAGATTGGTTCCATGCGCAAGCCGCCCAGCCAGACCTCGATTTGCGCCCGCGGAAGCGAACCTCCGTTTCCGGTCCCCAGGGCGCCCAGTCCGGTCAGGTAGAGGGTAATGCGTCCTCCCGGGCGAGCGGGGTTAAACCCCGAAAACGGCCTGTCTCCCGCCAGGATCGCCAATATCGAAGGCGCTGCCTGAGCCAGCTTCAAGGTGCGAAAAACCTGCCCGTCGGGCGTGGCAATCTCCAGATCGACTGAGCCGGAGACATCGTACGGGATCTGCGCCTCGATCTGGGTAGGAGACACGTAGAGTAGTGGCGCTGTCAGGCTGCCGGCCCTCACGGACGTGCCGCCCGGCGCGGCCGGAAGCGGTCCGCTGCCACTCGCCTCCATCCGCCCGGTCAGGTTTCGCCCCGAGATGCTCACCAGCGATCCCGGCGCCAGCGCTGGAGAATGATCTCCGCGGCTCCCCACGCCTTCGATGAAAACACCCTTCGCCGGCCCAAGCGTCACTCGATCGAATACCCCGCCGTCCAGGCCAACGGCTGAAATCGTCACCGTCTCGTCCACGTCGATGCGAAGGTAGTGAAAAAGGTCGACCGCGAGCGCCGTGACGGCAAGCGTGCCCACTGCCTCCAGTGCGCCTCCTCCGCCCCCGCTCACGACATATAAAGTGGATGGCGTGCCGGCAGCGGCAGGCTTCCCGCCGGCAAGAGGATAGGTGCGCTCGTAGGCATGCTCGTGGCCCGCCAGCACCAGTTGGACGCCGTGTTGTTCCAGGATAGGCGTCACCATCTCCTGCACGGCAACGCAAAGGGGATCGCCAACGTGGAACCCGGTAGGGTAGGGTGTGTGGTGTAGAAAGGCGATGCGCCACGGTTGCGGCGTCGCGGCAAGATCTGCATCCAGCCACTCCAGCATCTGGTTCGCACTGGAGCCGGCTAGCTGATTGGAGTCCACCGCCACGAAATGCGCGCAACCCCAATCGAACGAGTAGTAGCGCCCTTCGTCCACCGTCGGAACGCCGCTTGCCGGCGCCGCAATTCCGGCTAAGTAAGGGGCTGCGTTGTCCGTGTTGTATTCGTGGTTGCCGGGAGTCGAAAAGAAAGGCAGGCGTCGCATGAGCGGCGCGTTGATTGCGTAATACCCGGATTCGAGATCGGCAAATGTGCCGTCCGGGTATGCCAGGTCTCCGAGGTGCACCACCATTGAGATATCCGGCTCCGCCGCCATCAACCCGGCCAGAATCTGCTGTTGGCTCGAGCACGCTCCGCTGTCCCCAAAAGCCAGGAAAGAAAAACCATTCCGGGGAGCCGTGTGGAACACAAATTCCTGCGGGTTGGATGCGAGCGCCTGCCCGTCCATCGCCAACGAGTAAGTGTACGCAGCCCCGGACGCGAGGCCGGTGAGATCCGCCTGATACTGGTAAAATGCGGCCGTGAGTCCGGTCTGAGCCGGCTGGAATGCCTGCATCGTGGCGGAAACTGTCGTCGATCCGTGCCTCGGTGAGGTCGCTGTCACCGTTCCGTTTCCGGCCGTGTCCGTTGTCCAAAGCACCGACGCCCGGTGGGCCTGCACGTTCTGCAAATAAGGGTGCCGCAGCAGCGTCGCCGCGCCCAACCGCGGCAAGCACAGACCTGCCGCCACCCCCTGGAAAAACGTGCGCCTTGTTACGTGATGTTTGATACATCCGATTTCACCAGAATCGGCAGAAATCCACAACCCCGCCGTTGAGGGTGTCCGCGCCGCAAGCCTGGCATCCTCCTTTTGTGGGGACCACTCTCGAACCTGGGAAGTGAGCAGCCGCTACTGCCTGGCGTGCGGCGCCGCCGCGTCACCAGGAAATCGGGGCCGCGCCCAGGTTCCGCAGCAAATCGTTGGCGGCGCAAAATGGATTCGGCTGTTCGAAGAAAACCGGACCCTTCGCGGTAATGGCTGCAGGATGCCAGTGCCGAACGGCGTCCACTGTGCTCTTCCAGGTTCCGGCGCGTTCCGCCTCGGTTTTTGCTCGTGAGCGATCGAACGTGTTGCTGGCGTGCCGGCCCAGAAGAAGAAAGATCGCATGGCCGCTCTGCCGGGCCGCGATGAGCTTCAGGACACTATCGATCAAAGGCGCCCACACTGGAAAATGCGCACGGCGCTTCTTCGGCTCACGCTCGACCACGCTGATGGTCAGGCTTGTGTTCAGAAACAGCACGCCCTCCTTCTCCAGGCGATCGAAAAGGCGGCGTGGCGGTTCAAGCCGAAGCCGCCCCGCGCGGAGATCGCCCGTTAACTGCTTCCAACCGCGGTCTCCGGCCGTGTAAGCCCGATCTCCCGTCCTGGCTGCCGCGAGGACCTGCACGATGCGCCGCAGGCTCACCGCGATCTTTTGCTGGTCGTCGGGCCATTCCGTCAGATTGCCTTGCTCAAAAGCGCGGCCCGTCGCCCACATCGGATTCGCGTATGGGTCCTGGCCGAGAATCACCGCGCGCACTTTCGCCGGATCCGTCTTCTGGAACGTCCGCAGCGGATTTGCTCCGTCCGGTGCACCGGGCACTTCCCCTGCTCTCCGCCCCGGCAGGATGATCTCGCCTCGAAGCATCTCCTCGTCGAGCACCGGGCTCTTCCAGTTCAGTTGGACTCCACCGATCGCCCCGCGCCAGGCCGCGGAAAGATCCTCCTCCCACCCGGCAAGCATGGTCTGCAGAGCCGTCCGAAGCTTCACAACCGTCAATATGCACCCGAAGCACCGCCGCGTTTTTCCATTGGCTGGATGGTTGCGAGGGTGATCCTCGGCGGCCCCGGCCGTTTGCATCACTTTGGCCATGTGGAGGTGCCCGTGAGTACCATTCTGTTCGTCGACGACCATCATGCTCTGCGGACCGTTTTTGCCGAAACTCTTCGCTCAGCCGGTCATGTGGTTTTGGAAGCCGGAACTCTGGCGGATGCGGAGTACCTCGTGGAGCGCCACTCCGGTCCTGTGGACGTGCTGATCGTCGAGGTTGTGCTGACCACCACCAACGGCCGGAAGGTCGCCGAGCGGTTCCAGCCGATGCATCCCGCCATGCAGGTGCTCTTTGTCTCTGACCGGACGCCCGCAACTCTGTCCACAGGGGGATTACTACCCAAGGGCGCGCACTTTTTGCACAAGCCCTTCGCGGCCGAAGACGTCATCGCCGCCGTCGGCCGATTGCTGCGTGGCGCGAAGCCGTCCGCGCCCAAGCCGCAAGCGAAGAGCAGCAGAGTGCGCCGAACCCGCCCCAAAACGCTCCGCACCGGCTCTTACAGGGGTTCCTGAGGCTCTTCGCGATGCGCCGCCGCCCCGAATGTGCAAAAAACACGCGAACAGAATGAGTATGATCCCCGGCTCTGGTCTCCTGCATGCGCGGGAACGTCCGGAGTAGCCATCTATGCCTCAAAAACGGACAATAGCTCGCGCTCGTAAGGATGCGCGCGCGGGAAAGTCGGCGTCTACGCAGGCCGGCGAGTTTGTACGGGAAGAAATGCGCCACATCCGGGGCGGCAGACATGGGGCCCGCAGTACCAAGCAGGCGATTGCGATTGGCCTGTCGAAAGCCCGGAAAGCCGGCGTGAAACTGGGTCCGAATCCGTCCGGAAAAACCACCAGGCCAACCAGACGGAAGCCTTCTGCAAAGCGCTCGCGTGCGACCAGCGCTGCTCTTAAGAGGGAGGGGCGTTCGGCCGCATCCAAAAAATCGCTCTCTCGCCAGGCGCGGCAGACCGCGCGCTCTCGTGGTTCCCGCAGTCTGAAGAAGGCCGCGGCTAAAGCAGCGCGGACCAAAGGCCCGGCCGGCCGTAAACGCGCGGCGCAGAAAGCGGCTCGCACTCGCAAAGCCGCGGCTCGCAGTCGCAGCACAGCGGCTCGCACTCGCAAAGCCGCCTAGAATCCGGTTTCTGCACGCCGCCCGGCAGCTCGCCAAAGCTCTCGAAGAGCTGGCTGCTTGCGGCGGATCCTGATTCCGCGCCAGCCGAAGTCTCGCGCCGGATCGCCGTCGAAGCTCGCCCGCTCTCTGGCTGCTTTTGGAGCCGGCTGGCCGCGCATCGGACTTCTCTATGCCTGGCCGATCAGCCGCTCCCGAACCTCCCGGTCCAGGGCCAGATCGACGCACGTCCAGGCCATGCTCAATGCGCCGTCCCTCAACGCCTGATCCGCGTCCGCGGTGATGCAGTGGGCCGTGAATTCCGGCTGATGGTTGACGGCTGGCAGCGAATGGATGCCAATCATCGGGTGGATCGCCGGCATCGCCAGGGAAACGTTGCCCATATCGGTTGAGCCGGTCGGTCGGGTTTCCCACTCGCCCAGATTCGGAAACGCTCGCCCGAGGGCCTCCGAGTTTCGTCGATAGTAGTTCGCCATCACATCGTCGTGGCGCATCTCGGCGTAGGGCTTATCACCGCCCGTGAGTTCGAGTCTCGCTCCGGTCGCCAGCGCTCCCGCCTCAAAGCAGCGGTGAACCTTGGGGCGCAATTCGGTCAGTTGATCCAGCGTCTCGGACCGGATAATGTATTTCGCCGAAGTGTGCGCAGGAACGACGTTAGGAGCCGAGCCGCCGTTCGTGACAATGCCGTGGATCCGATCCGTGGACCGGATGTGCTGGCGTAGCAGGCCGATCGCCGTTTGCGCAATGGTAAGTGCGTCCGCGGCGTTGATACCGAGTTCCGGAAACGCGGAGGCGTGCGATTCCTTTCCGCTATAATTCACCTCGAACATCGACGCCGCAATGATCTTCGCCCGCAGCATATCGAACGGTGCGGGATGCACCATCATGGCGGCGTGAATTCCCTGAAAGGCCCCTCGTTCGAGCAGCAGGATCTTCCCGCTCGCATTGCCCACTTCCTCCGCTGGCGTGCCCACCACGGTCACGGTTAGGCCCACGTCGTCCGCCACTTCGGCCGCTGCCAGAGCTGCACCCACGGCAGAGGCGGCAATGATATTGTGCCCGCAGGCGTGTCCGATGCCGGGCAGGCAGTCATATTCCGCGCAGATGCCGATATTCAGCGGACCCGATCCAAACCGGGCCGTGAACGCGGTGGGAAGATCGCAGATGCCCTTTCGGACCGCGAACCCGGCGTCTGTGAGGGCCTCGCACAGCCAACTCGAGGATTTCTCCTCCTCAAAGCCCAGCTCCGGGTGGGCATGGATGCGATGGCTGAGTTCGATGACGCCGTCGCTCGCCCTTTCGAACCGCTTCTGGGCTGCGGCTTTCAGTTCCATCTGGTTTCCCTTTCGTTCCATATTTCCTCCCGGCGCCGACATGTCGCCCTCAGTGAGCGTCCCGGATAGCCGGACGGCTACGGCGCGCGGCAAACAAAGCTGGCTGCATCGTCGATGCTCCCCGACCCTCGGTATCGTGCCACCTCGGGATAGGGGCAGAGCGGCCGCGTGCGGACGGCGCCGCTTGAGGGATCGTTCGTTTTGTACTTTGTGGCGACCATCCGGTCCGGGGCCGAACCCTGCTCTACCCAGTGTTCCAGCGCCTCCGTAATCGGTCCGCCAAAGACGTCCGGCCCTGGCCCTCCGCCGCAGTGCTGCATGCCCGGAACCATGTAAAGGCGGGTGAAGCCCTCGGCGTCTTTACGGCCCATTTTCGCAACCACGCTTTCGTAATACTCAATGCTGCTGGCCGGGGCCAGCGCCGCGTCGCTCCAGCCGTGAAACAAGATCAGCTTTCCGCCCTGGTTCCGATAGGCTTTCAGGTCCGGGTCGACCGCGTTGAGCCGCTGTCCCATGGTTTTGTCGGCAATGCCTGTATCGCGGTCGAGACGAAAGTTGCGGTAATTCCAGGCGGGATCTTGGAAAACAAGGTAAGCGCCACCCTGTGTGGCAAATGCGTACTGCGCGCCCTTACCCGGACCAATTCCCGTAATCCACCCCGCCCAGCCACCCACACCCGTTTCCCCGCCGGGAGAAAAGCCCGGATAGATCTGTGTCCCCATCGAGGTCCGCGCTCCTCGATAGACCTTCTCGAGTGCGTCCACCTGGGGCTGCGTCAGGCATTTCTCGGACTCCGCGCCCCGGCAAAGGAGTGTAGCGGGGTCGAAGTGGCACTTTCTCGGATCGTCGATAAGGCCATCCTTCAATCCATCCAGGGCATCGCACGCTTCCAGCACAGCCGACTCGATCGCCGGCAGCTTGGCCGCTGGAATGTAGCTGGCCGCCTCCGCCTCGGTCGTTTGGATATCTACCGTAAAGGCCGCCAGGACGTGCGTGAAGTTGTTGGCCGGCGCTCCGGCGATGATCCCGTCATAATCGGCCGGGAACCGCTGCGCTTCCATCAATGCCTCCCGGCCCCCGTTGGAGCAGCTGCTGAAATACGAATGCCTGGGACCGTCGCCGTAGAAGGCGCGGATGATCGCTTTGGACGCTTCAGCGGTCTCATGGATCGCCCGGTAGCCGTAATCCACGATCTTCTCCGGATGTCCCAGCGCCCATCGTGCGTCGGTTCCGCCTCCGCGGTGCCCGGTATCGGTCGATGATGTCGCATACCCCGCCAGCAAAGCGTTCGCCAGACCCGGCACATTGCTGCCCGCCGCGGACGCGTAGCTGATGCTGCCCGCGAAGCCGCCGTTGCCGGCGCCCATGTACTTACCGTTCCATCCCGTGGCCGGAAGCCACACCTCGAATTCGATGTGCGAGTCGGTGCTCGGCTGCATCACACCCTGAACGCGGCAAAACGCCGGCAGAGACTTGTAGATCGGCAGAAGCACCGGATTCGGAGCCGCGCCGGGCGGCAGAAAGGTTCCAGCCGCAACGTTTTGAGCTGCCGTAATCGAGGTGTTCGGCAGCTTCAGCGAGGTGAGGCCGTCGCAAGTGGCGGCATGGATCGGAAGGGACAGAAAAACGAAGTACACTCCAAGCCCGGTAATCCGTCGCGTTCTGCTCATCTTTCGCTCCTCTGGGGCCCGCTGAAATCGTATGGCTGCGGGCCCGATTGCATTGCACGTATTCTAACCGGCTGTGCGCCGCGCCGCGGAGGGGTCCATTCCACCACGCTATCCGCCGGCGCTACCGTTCGGCGCGACACCCAAGCCGTTGCATTTCGGATTCGGCTGACCTATATTTGAATCGGGCTGTGAGCGTGCTTCTCAGCCCGTGGAGGACACATGATCGGAATGAGTTTACTCTCGTTCCTGCTCCTTCCGGGGATCGGTTTGATCGTGCCCGTCGTCCTTCACTTTCCTTTCTGCTGCCGATTCCTCGAAGGTTCTCATGCCGTGTTCGCGAAGATGGCCATGGGCGGGATGAGTGCATGGTTGGGCTCGCCTCTCCTGACCACTGGTCGGGGAAATTTCGGGGCTTCTGTCCCGCCCCGGCGATCTTACTGAAAGCTCGGGCGATCGCCGGTCAGGTGTGCTTGATTTGTGATCGCGCGGGGCCACCTGAGGCCGGCGGGGCAAATCCGCGCAAGGGGGTTCTCGTGGAATCCGTAAGCCATGAACCTCTCAACCTGGGCAGCGAGGCGCTTGCCATCCTGAGCGAACTGCTTCGTTCGGAACACGCCAGGCTGTTGATTGAGATCCGCCATACCCATCATCGGGTCTTTCGGGACCAGCTTCGCCTTCGTCTGGATGTCGTTGAGGAACTGGTCGAGCGGTGCCGGCCGGCCGGAACATAGCCTGGCAGCTCCGGCAGCCATAACCGGACGCGCCGCCGAAGCGTTCGCGCTGGATTGTTCCGGGCGAGATGTGATGCAGGGAGGCTGTGCAATGAGAATTTTCGGAATGACGTTTTTGCTCCTGGTCGTGCTCGCGTTGACAGCTCGGCCTCAAGCCGACGCGCCCATGCCCATGATGCGCAATGTCGCACCGGTTTCGGGCAGAGTGGGTGATGTATTTCTCGTAGAAGGGACGAATCTCGGGTCGGAGACCGTGGCTGCATTGTACCTGACGGATGGGAAAACCGACGTCAAAGTATCCATATTGGAACAGGCGGCTACATCGATCCGGTTTCGGATACCGTCCGAGGCGAAGCCCGGACGCCTCATGCTGATGGTGCTCACCACCGGCCGCGAGCCGAAGTACATTGAGGAGCCGGTGAAGATCACGGTCGAGCCCGGCAATCCTACCTGACGGCTGCGTAGTGGGTTCGGCCCGAAAGGGGTGTCATGTTTGACAGTCTGGATGAGAAGATCCGCCATGATGATGAGCTCGAAGTATCCCGTAAAGAGCGGATTCTAAAGTGGGCGGCGATCGCGATTCTCTCAATTCTGCTCTTTGGCGGTGTGTACGTCGGAGTTCATATTCTCGAATGACGGCCAATAAAACGCCTCGTTTCCGGAAGTAGCGGAGAAGTCGATGGGAGACGACGAGCTGAATTTCACCGAGGAAGAAGCAGCCAGCTGGAAGGACGATCCGCGCAACCAGGCCCATGGGCTGAGTGCCGTCACCAGCAGCGCGCTCGCCTGCGTGTTGCTTCTGGCGGCCATGATTGCGTTAGTCCTGGTTGCTGGCTTCGCCTCTTCCGGGCGGGAGGATGTAAATCACGTCGGAGAGCCGCACGGCGGCACGGCACTTGTGCGGTGAAGTTCCTGCGGTTTCTTTCGCAGCAAGAGGAGGACAGCTATGACAAAGACGGTCGAAATCGACCTGCTTGAAGAGGAAGTCGCCGGAAGCCCGAAGGTTCCGGAGGTCGAGGTGCAAGGGGACGAAGCCGTGATCCGGTTGCGTACGCCGGAGGGCGAGGAACAGCGCAAGGTGAAGCTGCCCAAGACGATTTGGGGTTGAATCCGGGCTGCGCTGAATAAGAAGTAGCATGTTGACCGAAACCCGCTGGCAGAAAGAGCAGGAACTCATCCGGGAGATTTTTCCGGAGTTCCGGCCCTTCACCAGTGGGTCTCGCTTCGGCTTCGAGGGATATCTGCGGGGGCCTCGCTCTGGAACGGTTTACCGCGTCACCATGGAAGGAGAACAATCGGCCTATCCGCAATGGCCGCCGAGAGTCGATATTGAGCCTCGCATCGGCATCCATTGGATCGGCGATGGGGATCGCCGTCGGCTTTGCATGGAGCGGGAATGGCGACCAGCCCGTTCGACTTTCGCCAATACGCTCTTGGCTGTCCTCCGCTATCTCAACGAGGAGGATCCCCAGCCGGGTGAAACCGTGCAACCGGAGCCGCGGCCGGACGTTCCCGGCGCCCGTGCGAACCGCGAAGACGATACGCAAGCCGGTGGGGATCTCTGGACGATCGCGCGAACCTTACGTAACCGGGTTCTCTTTTAGCGTTCTCGTTCGCTCTCACATCCCGGCTGCGCCCGTATCGCCCTTGTCGCCGAAAGGAGCCTGTGTGTTCTACAGCCGGAATCCGCACGAACGGGACGCGCTTGCCGCGCTCCACATTTCCATTGTGGGTTGTGGCAGTCTCGGTTCCGCTCTGGCCGACATGCTGGTTCGTGCCGGCGTGGGGCGTCTCACGCTGATCGATCCGCAAACTCTGGCCATCGAGAACATTGGCCGCCACGTATTGACCCGGCGGCATCTCGGTCGCGCCAAAGTTCATGCCTTGGCCGAATACCTGTGCGAAATCAATGCCGATCTCGAAGTCGATCCCCGGCAGGAGAGCTTTTCCGATGCCGAAGGCTTGCTCATTACCTGTACTGACTCCCGCCGCTGCGAATCCATGGTCAATGCTGTCTCCCTCCGCAGGCAGGTCCCCGCGGTTTTCGTCGGCGCTTACGGCGCCGTGCGTGCCGGCGAGATTCAGTTTTGTGTGCCGGGGGAGACCCCGTGCCGCGAGTGCTTCGCCAGTTTCCGCTCGGAGAGGGAGCAGCCTCTCCCGCCCCAGCGGTACACCGATCCTGATTTCGACGGAACCCGGGTGCCCGGGCAGCGCGGCCTCTGGGGATCCGTGCTCGCGGTCAGCGGAATCGCCTTCCACGGCATTCTCGCTCTCCTGGGTGTCCGCGGCTGGCTCGATCTCGAACACCCGCTCTGGATCGTGAATCTGGATTATCCGGGATTTCCACCCTACGCTGTCGTCCATTCGAAAGTGCGCCGCGGCTGCGCCGTCTGCGATGAAACCAAAATCTCCGAATTGGGCGTGTAATAAACGGCCGCCATCGCGAGGTTCCACCGCTCGGCGCGGCTCAAACCGCCAGGGCAGTATCCAGTGCCCTGCGCGGCACGCGATAGAGTTGCCCGTTTACCTGGATCTCGCTCCAGTAAACTTCGATGGTGTCGCTCGGATGCCGGAGCTTCGGCACCGTGATGCGCAACTCCGAGCCGGCGGGTAGCGTGGCTGGCGGGCCCGCCGGAGCGCCGGCGCCGTTGACCGGTTCGGCTCCCGCTAGATCTTTCATGAGACGTGGCATAGTTGCCTCCCTCGGATGGATGTGCCCGTATTGACCCTCAGTTTGCGCGGGACATGAGGATCCAGAAGAATAGAATCACGGTGGCCAGGAGTGTGGTGATCCCGGTGGCTCTGGTGCTCCACAGGGCCACCACCGCGGCGGGGACTGGTCCCCGCCCAGAAATTGGATGGTGAAGGGCTTTCCACATGCCTTTGCACCTTAACCTGGAAACGTCGTTCTTCCATGTTTATTCTACGCCGGATTGCGGATGGCAAGGTGCGAAAACCGACGCAAAAGGCGAATTTACGAACACTGTAGTTTTCCGGCTCCAAGGTATTCAATCTCACCAAGCACCTTCTCCACTATCGCCGGCAGACGATCGCGGACCCTCGAAGACAAATCCGTGCCGATACCGGCCGAAGCGATCGAGATCGCCAGAAGCAGGAAGTCGGCCGGAATCGTCATGCTCAGAAGCCGCATCGCCTGAAGGGCGGATATGTGATGCGCGTGCTCCTGGCGCATCTCCAACCCCGCTGCGTTCTCATCCAGCGTGGCGACCGTTCCCGGAGCGGCTTCGTCTTGTATCGCATCGAGCACAACCACCAGCCTCCGCCCTTCCATCAGCCCGGCATAGCGCAGCAGGTCCGATCCGCCGGCAATCACATCCGCCCATTCCGGCAGTCTCGGGTCGCGGACCAGACATTCCGCCACAGCGCAGCCCACGCCGTCATCGCCCATCAGCGGATTGCCGAGCCCGACCACCAGAATCGGTTTCATCGCTTGCGCATCAGGTGCACCGAGCAGGAAATGCACGGATCGTACGCACGCGCCAGCATTTCCAGGCGCTGCGCCAGCACCCCGTCGGTCCTTTCCGGGCATTGTTCTACCAGCCGGCGAAAGTGCGTCTCCATGCTGGCCGCATTCAATGCAGTTGGGGTGATGACGTCCGCGGAAACCAGCGTGCCCTCCGCATCGTAGGTGTAGCTGTGGATCAGCAGCCCGCGCGGCGCCTCCGTGATGGCCGTCCCGGTTCCCGCGCGAGGCTGCACCGGCACCGGCCGCTCATCCTCGATTCCGTCGTCCAGCAACTGCTCCACCACCGCCAGCGCGCGCTCCAGGTCGCCGATCAATTCCAGAGCCTGTGCTTTGTTGTTGTCCATCGGTGAATCGGACGGCAAGTGAAGCCGCAGCCGCTCCGCCGCGATCGCCAGTTTCGCCGTCAGCCACCGCATGTTCACGGTCAGCCGCGCCAGCGAGCCCACCATGAACGGCTTTCCGCGAAAGCTGCTGTGCTTGGCGTGCGAATGCGGCGCCGGTTCCTCGTTGGTGAGTGTCCGGTAATCGGCGGCCGGAACGGCCGTTCGTTCCCCATCGGCGAAAACCACCACCTTGTCTCCGGCATAGTAGCTGTCCTGGTTGGGGGAATTGAGCGCCGCGTACACCGTATTGGCGCGGCAGAAGTCCGTTTCCGGAAGCGAAGCCATGATATCGACCACCGCACTGGAGCCCTTTGCGCCTTCCAGGAGCGCCGTGCGCAATCCGGTCAGCTGCTCCGTTGACGGTGCCTTCCCGAACCCTCCGGGCACTGCGTTCACCGGATGAATCGCGCGGCCCCCGATGGTCTCCTGAATCAGGTTTCCCAACCTCTTGAGTCGCAGCCCGAGCTGCACCAGTTCCGGTCTGTCGGCCGCAAGCGCCGTGGCGCTCGGCGCATTCAGATAATCCGGCAGCGCCAGCAGGAACAGGTGCAGCGCGTGGCTCTCGATATTTTCGCCCAGGAAAAGCAGGTCCCGCAGCCGCTCGGTTTGCGGGCTTACCGTTACTTCGAACGCTTTCTCGGTGGCCTTCAGGGAAGTAAGGCAATGTGCCGCGGAACAGATGGAACAAATCCGCGAAAGGACCGGCGCCACCTCGTCATATCGCTTCCCCCGCACCAGCGATTCCAGCAGTCGCGCGCCCTCGAACACGTCGAACCGTACCGCGGCAATCGAGTCGCCCTCCAGTTCGACGGTGATGCCGCCGTGCCCTTCCACCCGCGCCAGAGGTTCGATGACGATGGCCTTCATAACTGGACTCCTTGCGGCGCAAAGGTCTTCAGCCTCCCCGCAACCGCCTCGCGCGCGATTCCCCGCTCTTCGAATGCAGCCAGGAAAGAGGAGGGGTTGGCATCGCTGGCTGGTCCGCGGCAGCCCACGCATGGAACGCCCCACTCCGGACACCGCGCGTTGCATCCGGCTGCCGTAATCGGCCCGCAGCAGATTTCTCCGCGCTCGATGAGCAGGCAGTTGTTTTCGGCCATCCGGCATTCGGTGCAGACGGGGTATGCGGGGTAGACCGGTGGGTCTCCGTTCAACAGGTTGGCGATGGCCGCTAGAAAATGCTTCTCCTCAATGGGGCAGCCGGTAATCTTGAGGTCCACCTTCACGCTCTGGTCGAGCGCCTGAGCCGCTATGGAGTCATACCCTAACCCTATCTCGCCATAAATTTCGCGGAGCAGCTGGCTGCGGTCGGCGCCGCTGTCCATAGCCGCCACTCCACCCCACACCGCACAGGTCCCGAGCGCCACCAGAATCCGCGCCCGCTGCCGGATTTTCTGCAGCCGTTCCGCGTCCCGGTTGCTCAGAACCGCACCTTCCACCAGCGCGATATCGAGCGGGCAGCCGGTGTCGTTTGCCGAGGACGCCATCAGAAAATCGCGAACGTCGATCAGCGAAGCTAGCTCCAGGAGCCGGTCCTCGCAGTTCAGGATCACGAGCTGGTCTCCCGCGCAGCCCGTCAGTCCGAAGATTCCCACCGTCGGCTTGCTCATCAGATCATCTCCGGCAGGTTGATGGCATCCCAGTACGTGAAAATCGGCCCGTGCAGGCACGTGTATTTGTAGCCGATGCTGCAATGGCCGCACTTGCCGATCCCGCACTTCATGCGCCGCTCCAGCGACATCAGAATTCGGTTCTTGGGGAAACCGAGCTCCAGCAGCTTTCGCAAAATGAATTTGTAGACCACCGGTGGCCCGCAAACCGCCACAAACGTGCGAGCCGGCGCGATCCGGGCGTAGTCGAACAGGGTCGGCAGCAGTCCGATGTGGTTCTTCCAGGTTTTAGCTGGGTCCTTGTCTACCGTCAGCAGGCAGTTCACGTCCGTGCGGTCTACCAGCGCCAGGAGTTCCTCGCGGAAGAGCACGTCTTCCGGCCGTTTGGCGCCGTACATCAGGGTGATCTGATGGAATTCGTCGCGGCGGTCGAGCGCGTACCATAGCAGCGATCGCAGCGGCGCCATGCCCAGGCCGCCCGCCGCCAGGAGCAGATCGTTGCGCATCATCTCCTGGATCGGGTAGCCGTTGCCGTATGGTCCGCGTATCCCTACCAGGTCATTGGCCGCCAGTCGGTACAGCGCATTGGTCACGCGGCCCACCCGCCGGACGCAAACCTCCAGCGCTCCGGCTCGCGTGGGGGATGAGGCAATCGAAATCGGCACCTCTCCGGCGCCGGGTACGCTCAGCATGATGAACTGCCCGGGCCGGTGCTGAAACGTGCGCGCCAGCCGCTCGTCCTGGAAGCGCAGCGTGAACAGGTAGTTGCCCTCCACCATCTTGAAGATGCGCACGATCCGCGCCATTTGCGGCTGGTAGGGGTTCTCGGTAAGAACCGGGCTCGGCGCCGCGGCTTCAAGCGTCGGTAGCATCTTGCACCCTCCGCAGCCGGTCGATCACCTGCACCACGTCGATATGGACGGGGCAAGCGGTGATACAGCGGCCGCACCCTACGCAGCTCGGGCGCCCATATTCCGCCACAAAACCGCGCTGTTTATGGTAAAAGCGGAACTTGATTCGGCTGGCCCGCGACCCGCGAAAGTTCTCCCCGCTCGCCACCAGGGCATGGTTCACGAACAGGCAGGAGTCCCAGGAGCGGATACGGCTGCCGGCGCGCGATCCCAGCTCCACCTCGTCGTTCACGTCGTAGCAGTAGCAGGTGGGGCAGACCATGCTGCAACTGCCGCACGACAGGCACCGCCCTCCCAGTTCCTCCCAGATCTCGCTCTGGTATTCCATTTCGAAGATCTCGGGAAGGTCGCGGATCTCCACATCCAACTCAAACGCGCTCCGCTTCTTCGCCGACCGCCGTTTGTAGGCTTCGATCTCCGCCGCGTCCACCGGCTCGAACACGCTTCCCGTCGCCAGCACCATATCGTCCCCGAGCGCGGTCGCCACCAGAGCCTGGTAGTATTCCCCCGTGTCGTAGAGAAAGAGATCGAAGCCATGATCGACAAAATCGGCCCTCATCGACCGGCAGAAGCAGTGCCGGTCCGGCGTGCAGTCGATCCCGATTATTGCGATGTTTCTCCGCCGCGTCTGGTAATACGGGTCGTTGTACTTCCCCGCAAACACGCGATCGAGGATATTGATGGCGTACACGTCGCAAGCGTGCACGCCAAACAGAACAATCTTCTGGTTCAGCGTGTCCGTGCACGCTTCAAACCCATGTCCTGGGCGATAGCGCAGGAGTGCCTCCCGCGGCGGCAGGAAATACTTCTTCAGGGGAAGGATGGTGCGGTCGTACTCCAGCCGCGCCTCCGCCCAGCGCGTCAGCCGTTTGAAAACATACCTCCCTTGTTGTTCGATGGGCGCATGCACCTCGCCGAAGCGCTGTACGACGGATGCAAAAAGATCGAGCTTCTCCTTCCGGAGCTTGAGGATCTTCACTTCGACCTCCCGGGCACCCGGACCAGCCCGGTTAGCATTATAGGACTGTTTTATCTGAATATGAAGGGGCTGATCGACTCCGCCCGGCCAGCCACCCACTCCCGGTTCAGCGCGAAATGTCACGTTTCCTCGCTGGCCTTTTTATGGTTTTGCATAGGGCGGCTCATACCTTCGTGTCAACTCCCGTTTCGTCGGAACACCTGTTTTTGCATCGTGAAGCGGATTCCCTCGTTAAGGTCGACGTGTTACGATTTGGATGTTGGTAATACAGTGAAACGGGCCGTCTGACGGGCCGTTCGCGAATCCATGCATATTCCCGATGGCTATTTGAGTCCGTCGACTTGCGCGGCCCTGTATGCGGCATCGGCGCCATTCTGGTACGTTTCCCTGCGCCGCCTGCAACGCGCGCTACGCTCCCGGCTGATTCCCTTGCTTTCGGTTTTCGCGGCATTCTCCTTTGTGGTGATGATGTTCAACATGCCTCTGCCCGGCGGCACGACGGGGCATGCGGTGGGTGTCTCAATCGCCAGCATCGTGCTCGGTCCGTGGGCGTCCATTCTTGCCATCTCCATTGCGCTTTTGATTCAGGCCGTCTTCTTTGGCGATGGCGGTATCACGGCTCTCGGCGCCAACTGCTTCAACATGGCGGTGGCCGGGTCTCTCGCCGCTTATGCGATCTACCGCGTGATCTCCGGAAATTGCTCCATTGGCTCCCGCCGCCGCGTGGTGGCAGCGGGCTTGGCCGGCTACCTGTCGATTAATCTGTCGGCGCTGCTGGCTGCCGTGGAATTCGGTATTCAACCCCTGTTCTTCCGGGATGCCGGGGGCGCGCCGCTCTATGCGCCCTATCCATTGAAGGTCGCGGTTCCGGCCATGATGCTCGGTCACCTGACCGTTGCCGGAGTGGCCGAGGCGGTTCTCGCGGCAGGTTTGGTCGCATGGCTCCAGCGCAGCCACCCGTCGCTTTTGCGTGCCACTGCGCCCAATGCTCCTGAGACGAATGGCGCCGCCGCTGACGGCTGGCCGGCCATCCGCCCCTTGTTGGTCGGTCTGTCCATTCTCCTGCTCGTCACTCCGCTGGGAATCCTGGCCGTGGGCTCCGCATGGGGGGAATGGTCGCCGCGCGATTTCGCCGACCCCGCTGTGCGCCGGCAAATCGCCGCCGTCTCCCTCCATCAGCAACCGCCTTCGATCGTTCCGGCGGGCTTGCAGCGCCTTTCCGCCGTCTGGACGGCCCCCTTTCCCGCTTACGCGCCCCCGTTCCTCCGCAGCGCTTCGTTCGGCTACCTGCTCTCGGCAACCTTCGGAGCCGGGCTGATTCTGCTCGTTGCAGTGGGCGCGGATCGCGTATTTTCAGGGCGCCGCGGGAGCGGCTAGGTGGGCAGCCACGGTTTCCTGGAAGGGTCGATTCAGGGTTTCTTGCGGGCTCTGGAACATGCGCTGGAATCCGAGGAACTGGCCCGGCGCAACGGCCTGTTGCAGAGCCTCGATCCGCGCGTGAAATTGATCGGGACGCTCGGTCTCGTGCTCGCCGCCACAACGTCCCGGCGCCTGGCGGTCATCGCAGCCCTGTTCGCCCTTGCGTGCCTTCTGGCAGCCTGCTCCCGTGTCCCGCTTCGTACACTGATGTTCCGCACATGGGCGGGCGCACTCACGTTCACCGGGGTGATCGCGCTTCCCGCCGTGTTCCTCACGCCGGGCCCCCTGTTCTGGCGTCTTCCGCTGCTCGGATTCCCGGTCACTCTCACCGGGCTCCGCACCGCCGCATACCTGGTCTCGCGTGTCGAAACCGCCGCGACCCTCTCTATGCTGCTGGTTCTCTGCACGCCGTGGTCCCACGTCTTGAAAGCCCTGCGCGTGCTTCGCGTTCCGGTGGTGCTCGTGGTCATATTGGGTATGACATACCGGTACATCCTGCTGATGATCGCCGCAGCCCGGGAAATGTTCGAATCCCGGCGCAGCCGCACAGTGGGTAGGCTGGACGCCGGCCAGCGGCGGCGCATGGCCGTCTCCGCCGCCGGCGTGTTGCTGAGCAGGACCATGCAACTCTCCGGTGATGTCTATCTCGCGATGCAGGCGCGGGGCTTCCGCGGCGACGTGTACGTCCTCGATGAGTTCCGCATGGATGGCCGCAACTGGGTGTGGCTGGCGCTCCTTATCGCGCTGGGCGGCGCCGCCGTCTGGGCGGGGCGGAGTTAGAAACGGGGAATCGATTGACCACGCGAATCTTCGAAGTCCAGGATGTCCGGTACTGCTACGAACGAGTCGTCGCGCTCGACGGAACCAGCCTCACCGTTCCCTCCGGCGTCCGCGTAGCCCTGTTGGGCGCAAACGGCTCCGGCAAATCCACCCTCCTGCGGCTTCTGGACGGTCTCTACTTCGCGGAATCGGGAGTCCTGCGTTTCGCCGGCGAACCGCTGACCGAAGCGCGCTTCGAAGACGAGTCCTTCAGCTTCGATTTTCGCCGTCGCGTCGGCATTCTGTTTCAAAATCCAGACGTGCAGTTGTTCAACCCGTCGGTCTTTGACGAGGTGGCCTTCGGGCCGCTGCAACTCCGCTGGCCGCCTGAGGAAATCCGCAAGCGCGTTGGCGCAATCCTGGACGCCCTGCATATCGCCCACCTGAAGGACCGCCCGCCGCACCGGCTCTCCGGTGGCGAAAAGAAACGCGTCGCCATCGCATCCGTTCTGGTCCTCGACCCCCAGGTCCTCCTGCTCGACGAGCCCACCGCCGCCCTTGACCCGCAGAGCCAGGGTCAGATGATCGACATGATCTCCGCATGGAAGGACACCGGCCGGACCGTAGTAACAGCGACGCACGACTTGCATAGCGTCGAAGACATCGCCGACTACTGCTTCGTCTTCGAGGCGGGCCGCGTGCTTGCGGAAGGAACACCCTCGGACATTCTCCAGGACGTGGGTCTGCTGCGGCGCACCGGCCTCCTCCATTCCCACCGGCACACCCACCCAAGCGGAGAAATCCACTCCCATCCTCATCAGCACCACGATCACTAGTGTGGCGTCCCGGCTCCCCGTCGGGATTGCGCCACGATCAGAGCCGCGACTGAAAGGAGCGGTCTTGCTGGATAAGAAACGAAATCATGCGGTCGAGGATTTAGTCTGGTGAATTGTCTCGGCGACTTCCACCAACAAACCGCTCCCTGACGGTTACGTCGGGAATACGCCGCGAACCGTAGCGCCGGCCTTCTGGCCGGCCATGCCGGCATTCGTGCCGGCATCCCTGACCAGCCGGAATCCCATTCCGAAAACCCCCCCGCGGACAACGTGCTAAGCTAAACCCGTAGTTTCGTATAGCCTGAGATGCCGGACTCCGAACTCAGCCGCATTGGCGTGGCAATTGCCGCGGATCTTTTGGAAAAGTTTGACTCCCTGATCGAAAAGCGCGGGTACACCAACCGGTCCGAGGCGTTTCGCGATCTCATCCGCGCCGAATTGGTTCGGGAAACGTCGAGCCATCCTTCCGGTCGCGTGGTCGGGTCGTTGACGCTCGTCTATGACCACCACGTTCGCCTCCTCGAAGAGAAACTCACCCAACTGCAGCACGATCATGACCGTCTGATCGTCTCCGTCCTCCACGTCCATCTCAACCACGACAACTGCATGGAGCTCATCGCCCTGCGCGGCCCGTCCGCCGAGGTGCGCCGGTTCGCCGATAGCTTGACCTCCATCAAAGGTGTGAAGCACGCCCAATTAGCCATTACCGCGGGCGGCGACACGCTCTAAGCCGTACCCTCGCTCAAAGTAAGGTCCTTTACTCTTTTTTCATACGATCGTGAATTTCGTATGCGCTCTGTGCTATTATCACGATTCTAATTCGCGTAGCACCGGGACGGAGGCTGACCCTGGCCGGGAAACCAGACTATTGGCAAGCGCAATAGATTTTCCAATCCTTTCAGGAGGCAGTGCAGATGCTTTTTCGCCGATTAGTTCCCTTTGCTCTTTTCGCCGTGACCTCGCTGCTTTCCGCACAATTGCTTTCTGCGCAGCAGTCTGCGATCAGCGGGCAGTCGCCCGGGTCGCAGGATCGCCCGCTCGCCACGAGTGACAATTCTCCTCAACTGTCAGGAACGGTCGTCGATACATCCGGTGCGATGATCGGCGGGGCGACTGTGCAGGTTCGAGGCTCCAACGGCGCTGTGCTGACAACGACACAGTCGGACACGAACGGTTCCTTCACTATTTCTGGACTCTCGGCAGGTAATTATCGACTCTTAGTGTCCAGCCCCAATTTTGAAACTAAAGAAATCGCTGTCACCATAGAGAACGCTCGGACGCCGGCTCCGCAGCGCATCACCTTGGCTGTGAGCTCCGTGAGCACTACCGTGACCGTGTCGGGCCGGCAGGACAGCCTCATCGGAATTGCCGAATCCGCCACCCAGGGGACGGTGGGTGCATCGGAAATCCAGGATCGCCCGATTCTCCGTTCGGGAGAAGTTCTGGAGACGGTTCCCGGGCTCATCATCACGCAACACGCCGGCGGCGGCAAGGCCAACCAATATTTTCTTCGCGGCTTCAATCTCGACCATGGCACTGACCTCGCCACTTTCCTCGACGGCATGCCGCTCAACCTGCCGTCGCACGCGCACGGCGAGGGGTACTCGGACATGAACACCGTCATCCCGGAGCTTGTGGAGCGGGTGGATTTCCAGAAAGGCCCTTATTCCGCTGATGTTGGCAACTATGGCTCGGCTGGAAATGACAATGTGGTGTCTTTCAAGACGTTGCCCCAGAACTTCCTCACGCTCGAAGGCGGCATGTATGGCTTTGCGCGGACCGCTTTCGGCGTATCGCAAAAGGTCGGTTCGGGCAATTTGCTGTACGCCGGAGAAGCGTCTTACGATGACGGCCCATGGAAGAACCCGGATGCTTATGCCAAGTTCAACGGCCTGCTCACTTACAGCCAGGGTAGCGCTGACAATGGTTTCAGCATCACGGCCCGCGGCTACCACGGAAAATGGGACTCGAGCGATCAAATCGCCGCTAACGCCGTGCCCCTGGTTGGCACCTACGGCACACTGAACCCCACCGACGGCGGCAATTCCGGGCGTTACAGCTTGCAGGGTGAGTGGCATCGCCAAAACGCACATTCCGCCACGAGCGTAATGGCCTACGGGTTTCACTACGATCTCGATTTATTTTCGGATTTCACTTACTACCTGGTGGACCCCGTTCACGGCGACCAGTTCGAACAGCAGGACAGGCGCTGGGTGGCTGGGCTGGATGTACGCCACACGATTTTCAGCCAATGGGCCGGCCGTAATGTGGAAAATACCTTCGGCGTGCAGGTCCGCAACGATTGGGTCACCAACGGCCTTTACCAGACGGACAATCGCGTGCGCGTGGATAAAATTGATTCCGACACCGGCACCATTCTGCCGGCCACCACGCAAGCCGATCGCTTCTCGGACACGCAAGTCGGTTTTTATGTGGAAAACAAAATCCAGTGGGCAGACAAGTTCCGCACGGTCGCAACTCTGCGCGGCGACGTGGGTTACGCTGACGTCACCAGCCTGGTTACACCGCTCAATTCCGGTACGGCCAGCAGGTTTCTGCCCAGCCCGAAACTGAGTTTGATCTTCGGCCCGTGGGCCAAGACCGAGTTCTATTTACAGGGTGGATTCAGCTTTCACAGCAACGATGTGCGCGGCGCGACGCAAACCGTGGAACCGGTTTCGGCGGACTATCCTTACCCCAATACGCCCGTCGGAAGGATTTCCCTTCTGATTCCGACCAAAGGCGGGGAAATCGGCTTGCGCACTTTGGCCGTTCCCCATCTTCAGAGCACCCTTTCGCTCTGGTATCTCCGCAGCGCTTCTGAACTCGAGCAGGACGGCGACACCGGAGGCACGGTTCCTTCATCGTCGCCGAGCAACCGCTACGGCATCGAATGGGCGAACTACTTCACGCCACTGCAACACTGGGCTTTTGATTTTGACATGGCGGACTCCCGCGCCCGTTTTACCTCAATAGACGGAGATGATGCGGCGCCGGATAGCCCGGGTGGCAGATGGGTGCCCGAAGCGGTCGGCTGGGTGATCGCCTCGGGCGCAACCATGCACGACATCAAAGGCTTTTCCGGGAGTTTGCGCCTGCGCTACTTCGGCCCGCGCTATTTGACGTCCGACGCAATTTATCGCTCCAATGCAACGGCGTTGCTCAACGCAGAGATCGGTCGTCAAATCAATAAGACATTGCGCGTTTCGGCCGAATTCTTGAATCTGCTGAATCGCAAGGATCACGACATCGACTACGCCTATGAATCCCAAATCACGCCAACCGCCGAGCCGGCATTCACAGACGTCTTCCACCCCGTCGAACCCTTTCAGGTGCGAGTCGGCTTACACTTCACTTTCGGCTTGAATCGGTAAATTAGCTCCTTCTGCGACCACCCGCTTGGCATGGTTACCATTCAAGCGCGGCTGGAATTCCGAGCGCCATTCTCGTTCGGCCCGCGTTTCGGACTAAGGCGGGCCGGCTATTCGTCGCCGGCCCGGATCCCAGAGACTCGTCCACTCTGCGATCAAAAATGGAATGCGATGTTCGCGGTGATCGCCCGCGGCGCCACGTAGTGCGTGCCGCTGAAGGTCGAGAGGAAATTGTAGAGCGCCTCCCGGTTCGTCAGGTTGATGACCGAAAGCCGCGCGCTCCACTTGTAGCGCTCGCCGTGGAATATATTGTCGTGCCCGATGGCGATATCGAACAGGTTGCGCGGGGCGATGCGCGGCGGATTGTGATCGTCGTTCTCCGTTCCCGCCGCC
>DATJMP010000264.1:0-7983 GCA_035508655.1 Bryobacteraceae bacterium | reverse complement strand
ACCGACGAGTGCCCACCGCTATTCTTGACCTCGAGCTGGAAGAACACCGAGACTTTCTCGCTGGTCTGGACCGAGTTGCGGAACGCCTTGCCGTTCACCATGCCGACGCCGCCGCCTTCGTTCAGTGCGAACTCGGCGTCGATCAGGTCGCGATGGTTCTTCAAAAGCCACTGGATGCCGAGCGCATCCTGGTCGAGGATCTCCTCGTCGGTCTCCAGCGCCACGATGATATCGCGGTCGGGCTTGTATCCTTCCCGCTTCATCCGGATCAGGTTGGCCACCCACAGCGCCGCCTGCGCCTTGTCGTCCGCCGTCCCGCGCCCGTAGAAGTAGCCGTCCTTTTCGGTGAAGACGAAGGGGTCGAAGCTCCAGTCTTCGCGCTTGGCTTCCACCACGTCCTCGTGGGCCAGCAGCAGAATCGGTTTCATCCTTCCCGTGCCGCGGTAGCGCACCACAATGTTGCTCTTTTTCGGAATGGCCCCGCCCAGAAAGATAGCGGAGTCCGCAAATCCGGCCGCGCGCAGCCGCCGCGCCACCGCTTCCGCCACCGGCGTGGTCGCCCCGGTGGTGAAGCCGGATTTGATTTCGATCATCTCTTTATAAATGTCGTGGGCGAGCCGCTGGTCCGCTTCCGGAGCCAGGTTGGACGCGCCGAAGCAGGCCAGCGGCGCGAGCAGGCATAATAGGGATCGGAACATGGCGCACCATTATCACATGCCGCCTGCGCCATAATCGAAACCATGCCGAACTCTTTCCGTATTTGCGCCCTTGTCCTGCTCGCCTGCCTGCCGCTTTGCCCCCAAGCCCGCAAGACCGTCTTCCTCATCACCGACGCCGAAGGCGTGGGCGGCGTCTGCCGCCAGAACCAGACCGATCCCACCAACACCGAGATGCGCCAGTTGCTCACCGGCGAGATCAATGCGGCGGTCGATGGCTTCTTCGCGGGCGGCGCCGATGAGGTCGACGTCTGGGATGGCCACGACGACTCCGAGACCCTCTCCGCTCTCACCATCCATCCGCGCGCCCGCCTCATCATCGGCAAGCTTGAACCCTCCATGCTCTTCGAGCGCAATTATTCCGCCCTCGCCTTCGTCGGCCAGCACGCCCGCGCCGATTCGCGCGGCGGCGTCATGGCCCACAGCTTCAGCTCCCTCGGCGTCCAGACCATGCTGCTCAACGGCAAGCCCGTGGGCGAGATCGAAATCAACGCCGCCCTCGCCGGCCAATTCCACACCCCAGTCATCTTCCTCAGCGGCGACCAGGCCGCCGCCGCCCAGCTCCACGAAATCGTTCCGAAGGCGGAGACCGCCGTGGTGAAGGAGGGCCTCGCCAACTACGCCTGCATTTCGCTTTCGGCACAGGCCGCCCGCGACCTCATCCGCGCCGGGTCCGAGCGCGCCATGCTCCGGGTAGCCGAAATTCCGCCCTATCGTGTCGAAGGCCCCGTAACCCTGCAGATCGAAGTCACCAGCCGCAATGCCCTTCCGCAGTTCATTCCGCCCAACGCCGAGATGATCGACGCCCGCACCGTCCGCTACCGCGGCAAGGACGTCCTGGAAGCCTGGGAGCGCTACCGCGCCCGCTAACCCGTCACGGCTCGTTCTCGCTCACCGACCCGTCGCCGTAAACGGCTGCCCCCGCCGCGACAGCGCCGGTGGAGCGGGTGGACGAGATCGTGGCTGTACCGGGAGTGGACGGGCTCTTCATCGGCACCAGCGACGTTGCGTTTTCTATTGGGCTGCACGGTGACCAGAACCATCCCAAGGTGCAGGAGGCGGTAGATTATTCCAGAGTCACGATAGCGACCTCGAGGCCGGCGAGGAGAAGCGACTTGCCGCCCGGCGCAGAAGCGGCGGGCTCTTCGCCTTTGTTTTGCTGGTCCACGAATTCGACCCGCTTGATGGTTTGAGGCAGTTCGACGTGGAATTCGCGGTCGCGTTTGTTGACCAGCAGCACCTTGTGTTCGCGATTTTTGGAGATATAGGCGAGCGTGTAGATATAAGGCGAAGGGCTATGGCTGGTCACGATGGCGCCACCTGGCCCGATGTTCTTCTTCAGTAACTCCAGGACGCGGAAGCGCGCATTGGGCGCGCCGGTTGTCCAATCGACCATCGATACGCTTGGGAATTGCGTCGGATAGCCCACCAACTGCGATTCGCCGGCGACGTCGATGCCCATTTCCGCGAGCCGGCCGAAGACATAGGCATAACAAGCGCCGGAAAGGTTCCAATAGGAGTCGGGAATGGCCTCGCCGCCCTTGGGATCGCCGGGGAGGATAGAGCCGATTTCATCTATGGTGGTTTTGGTGGAGGGAGAGAGACGTTTGCGGATTTCCTCTACATACAGAACGGTGGTCAGGAAACGGTCGGCCTGCTCGAAATAGGTGTAGGGTTGGATGGCCGGTGATTGATCGTCGCCGGGCGTGGCATAAAAGTGGTAGGAGATCATGTCCAAGGGGATCCCGGGGCGGTGATGCCGCGGATTGAGGAAATATTCGAACATGCGCGGGTTGGAAGAGGGCGCGGCCAAAGCCAGGCCGACGAATTTCATGCGCGGAGCGACTTCCCGGATGGCCGAAGCGATGGCGTCGTAGCGGGCGGTGTACTGCTCCGGGGTCATGTTGTGTTCGAAATCGACCTCGTTGAGAATCTCCCAATAATCGATCGGGAAATGGTGGCCGGATTCATGGCGGCGGCCGAGTTCATCGGTGAAGCCGCCGTTGACATACCAGGAGACCAGCCGGGCATAGTAGGCGCCCAGTTCTTTGCCGGTCGGGTCCCGTAAGTCCGTTCCGTGCGTGTAATCCCAAGTTACCTGGTCGGCTTCCGGGTACTTTACAGGCTGCCGGGTCTGGAATAGCCAGGCCGGAATCGTGCTGAAATTTACGATGATCGGATGGCCTTGGGTGGAATTCAGAAAATCGATCATCATCGGATCGATCAGGGAAAAGTCCCAGAAAGTCTGTTCCCGGGTGGGTGGTTCGAGCTCCGCTACCCCCAGGCGCGGGTAGGGCAGCCAGGGCACATAGCGGACATAGTCGGCCTGGAGGTTTCGTAACTCGGCAAAGACCCGGTCATGAATGGGGGAGCCGCGCCGCAGCGGCGGATTGACCACCACCTGCAGGGTGGGATAAGTATTTGAGACCCGTTGTACCTGATCCCAGGAGATTCCGATGGTCTGCGCTCCCGCTAACCCCGCCCACGCCATCAACATGGCGCCGGCCGCCTGCATGTTTCGATTCGGCATAAGCCTCCTAACCATACGGTATCCGGATTTTGTGCACCTCTCAGGAGAATAGCCTATCCGGTACCAGATTGAGTTGTGAAAAAATCCGACAAAAGGGTTCTAAAAATACCAAAGGTAGATTATAATGCTTCCGAGTTCACCCGTCAGGGAGTGGACATCTCGCTCCACGGAGAAATTCGCGCCGAGTTAGCGCGCGCGATTGGGGTCAGCCTTTCTTAAGGAGGCCACATGCGAAGGTTAGTTCTCGTCTTCGGGCTGCTAGGCATCCTCGCCGGCATAGTTTCCGCCCAAACCTTTGGATCCATTCAAGGCGTTGTCCAAGATCCGAGCGGCGCGTTTGTTCCAAACGCGACGGTCACGGTGACTAACACCGCGACCAGCGTGGCGCGTACGACGACCACGAATGCCAACGGACTTTACGTTTTTCCCGATCTGGTACCAGGAACTTACAACGTGCAGGTTGTGGCAAGCGGCTTCAGCACGGTGACCAAGCAGGACATCCTGGTGCAGGTGCAGCAGGCCGTTCGCGCCGATTTTGCGCTCCAAGTAGGGCAGGCCACGGAGAGCATCGAGGTGGCGGCCAACGCGGCGCTGCTATCGACGGAAAACGCAACAGTTGGTACCGTCATTGAAGAGCAGCGCATCATGGACCTCCCGCTGAACGGCCGGAGTTACTTCAGCCTGGTTGGATTGAGCCCGAACGTGACCACGGGGTTCGTTGCTCCTGCGCAGGCATCCGGACGGCTGGGCGGCTCGCGCGGCTCCCTCACCATCGCCGTTACCGGCGGCCGCACCACTTGGGAGAACTATACCCTGGACGGCGTCACCAATACCGATATCGACTTCAATACCTATATTTTGCAGCCATCGGTGGACGCGCTCCAGGAGTTCAAGGTGCAGTCCGGTATTTATCCCGCGGAGTTCGGACGGGAACTGGGCCAGGTGAACGCGGCCACCAAGCCCGGCACCAACGAGTTCCACGGCGCGATATGGGAATTTTTGCGGAACGACAAGCTGGACGCAGTGCCTTACGACTTCCGCGTCAACCCGACCACTCCCGCGGTGAAATCGCCCTACAAACAGAACCAGTATGGGTACGAACTGGGCGGGCCGGTGCGAATTCCCAAGATCATCAACGGAAAGAACCGGCTGTTCTTCATGTCGAATTTCGAGGAATTCAACTCGCGGCAGACTACGCCGTCACTGATCACCACCATGCCGGCGGCGATGCGGCAAGGCGATTTCTCTTCTATCCTCTCAGCCGGGTACGTCATTTACGATCCGAGTGCGCGAAGCCTCGGCAGTTCCTCGGTTCCCGCCGATCAGTTGGCCAGCGTGCTCGCGACCCAGGCTCCATTCCCCAACAACCAGATTCCGCAGAGCCGCATTGCTCCGGACTCCACGCTGCTGCTCAACAAGTGGAATCCGCTGCCGAACCTGGCGCAGACGACGGCCGGATTGCCGTACCACAACTATCAATATGGCCTGACGATTCCGGCGGACAAGGACACGCTGACGGAGCGCATCGACTTGAACGAGAGCTCGAAATCGCAGTGGTTCGGCCGGTATAGCTGGAATGACGAATCCACCCTGGAAAACACCGGGCAGATCACCGACGACGGCGAGGTTCTATACACGCGCGCCAGCCAGTGGGTGCTCTCCAACGTGCGGACCATTTCCCCGACCAAGGTGAACGAGGTGCGGTTCGGCTACAGCAACCTGTTCAACAACATTACTCAGCAGTTGGCGGGCAAAGAGAACGTCAACACAGAGTTGAATATGCCGGTTTCGCCCAGCGATCCGAATTCCTACGGCATTCCGAATATCAACTTCCTCAATGGCAACCTGGCCAGCTACGGCAACCCGACCAGCAGCCCGTTCCAGATCAACGACAAGTATTTCGAATGGGTGGACAATTTCTCCTGGGTGCACGGAAACCACTCGTTCCGGTTCGGCGGCGAATACCGCTACAACGAATTCCCGCAGGTCGGAAACGAATTCCCGCGCGGCCAGTTCTATTTCGACGGCCGGTATACGAACAAGGTCCTCGCGAACGGCACGGGAAGCAACGGATGGTCGGGCGCGGACATGCTGCTGGGCGATCCGTATGAAGCAATTATCGCTGTGTCGCTGGCTTCGGATGACTTCCGCAGCAGCGAAGCAGCCGGTTATATCGACGACACATGGCGCGTCCACCCGCACCTCACCCTGAGCCTCGGGTTCCGGTGGGAGATGTCACAGCCGTTGCTGGATGTTTCGGGCCGTGAGCCGAACGTACAACTCCAGGAAGGGCTTCCTAATGTGGCGGATGTGGCCGACCCGAACCTGCAGCCCGTTTTCGTCCGCACGGGCACGGGCGGCAACTTCTACAACGGCATCAACTTCCGCTATGCTCCGTATTGGTCGACGGCGGGTCTGAACCCGCTTCCGGCGGTCCTGAATCCCCTGCAAACGGTGCAGGACGGTCGCATGGGCAACCGGCTGATCAATACCAATTACCACGATTTCGCGCCGCGCATCGGCATTGCCTATAGCCCCAACGACAAGTGGTCGATCCGGCTCGGCTACGGCATTTTCTACAACATGGAGAGCAAGAACTCCATCTTCGACCTGGGCCGCGGGATGGGAGGCCGGGCGACGACGCTGGCGAGCACCACCTACGCGCCGCCGACCTTCACCTACACGAACTTCCTGAACACGGCCAACCTGCCGGTGACCGTTCCGGTCAGCCTGACGTGGGGCGCGGCGCAGCACCTGCCGGACACCTCCACGCAGCAGTTCGTCTTCAATGTGCAACGGATGGTCGGCGCCAACAACACGGCCGAGATCGGCTACACAGGGTCCGTGAGCCGGCACCTGGCTTTCCTGCTGGATGAGAACCAGGGGATTCTGAGCGCCACTCTGCCGACGCAACTGCGCCTGCCGTATCCGGAATGGGGCGCTTCCGGCATCCAGTACGTAATGGCCGCCGCCAACGGCAACTACAACAGCTTGCGCGCTCAATGGACCACGAAGATCAGCAATAACCTGAACGCTCTGCTGGGCTACACCTGGTCCCGCGCCCTGGACGACACCAGCAGCATCCGTGGCAGCGTGGGTGCTGACTTCTCACCGCAGAACGCGCTCTGCCCGACCACGTGCGAATACGGTCCTTCGGACTTCAACGTTCCGCAGCGGTTCGTGGCCTCCATTCTTTACACGCTACCGTTCGGAAAGGGCCAGCATTTCCTGAACAAGGGCGGCGTGGTGAACCAGGTCGTCGGCGGCTGGCAGCTCAGCACCATCACCACCTTGCAGAGCGGCATGCCGATCGACACCTCCTCCTGGGATTCCGGCGGCACCAACTTCATTTCTAACGCTACCCGGCTGAACTGCGTTCCCGGCGTGAACCCGGTTCTGCCCGGCAACAACCAGAACGCCTGGTTCAACCCGGCAGCTTTCTCCAACCCTGTGGCGGGCACATTCGGCACCTGCTCGCGCAACGAACTGCGTGGACCGTGGCTGGGCAATGAAGACGTCTCGGTCGTGAAGTACTTCCAACTCGCCGAAAGAAAGACGCTGGAATTCCGCACGGAGATGTTCAACGCTCCCAACCACGTGCTGCTGAACGAAGGCGGACAGTTGAGCTGGGGGAACGGTTCCAGCGCGACGCCTTCGGCCAGCTTCACGAAAATCCAGGGCACCTGGGCTTCGATGCGGCAGATCCAGTTCGCGCTGAAATTGAGCTTCTGACGCGACAACTCGACGCGGAGACGCGGAGAGCGCGGAGAAGGGTTATTTGTCTCCGAAATTCATCCGTAGTCTCCGCGCCTCCGCGCTGCATGGTAGGCCGGCTAACGGATCGCCCCGGCGCAATCCGGTTGCGAACGGGCGAAGAGTGCATGACAGGTCCGGAAGGAGAGATTAGCGTGAGTGACCAAGTAGAATCCAGTCCAGCGACCCGCCGCGGTTTTCTGGGCGCCATGACCGCGTTGACGGCGGCATCGTACAACCGTGTGCTGGGCGCCAATGACCGCGTCGGTATCGGGTTCATCGGATACGGCCTGATCGGCAAACAGCACATTCATAATTTCAAGGATTCGTTCCCGGATGTGGACCGCGTCGCGATGTGCGACGTGTACAAGCCGCGGCTGGAAGCGGGGCTGGAGTTTCTGGAAAATCCCAAGGCCAAAGGCTACAGCGACTTCCGGAAGATGTACGAGAACAAGGACATCGACGGCGTGGTGGTATCCACTCCGGACCACTGGCACGCGCTGCTGACGATTATGGCGTGCGCGGCCGGCAAGGATGTCTACGTGGAAAAGCCGCTCACGGTTTTCAACGACGAAGGCAAGTGGATGCTCGAAGCCCGCGACAAATATAAGCGCGTGGTGGTGGTGGGAACGCAGCGCAACCACAATCCTGGGCATCAGGTGGCGAAGAAGATTTACGAAAGCGGGGTGCTCGGGAAGGTCCAGATGGTGAAGATCGGGGCGGGAACTCGGAACGTGTATCCCGGCTTCGGCAAGACACCGGTGGCCGATCCGCCGGCGGATTTCGATTACGACCTTTGGCTGGGACCGGCACCGAAAAAGCCCTACCAGGCGCACCGCGGGCTGTACCATTTCCGGTGGTTCTGGGATTATTCGGGCGGCCAGTTGACCAACCTGGGCGCGCACAGCGTGGCGGCGTTTCTGCTGGTCACGGGAGCGAAGGGACCGACGAAAGTGGTGTCGTTCGGCGGCCGGTTCACGCTGG
>DATJMP010000263.1:0-4664 GCA_035508655.1 Bryobacteraceae bacterium | reverse complement strand
CGGCGGCACAGGGACATGATGCCGTGGGTGGTAGCGGTACTGACCACGGTGCAGACGTTCTTCCTGCTCATGAACAATTTCATCGCCAACCCTTTTCAGATGCTGGCGACGGATAAGCTGATCGTGGCGGTGCCGGACGGCAACGGGCTGAGCCCGCTGCTGCAATATCCGGCAATGGCGATTCATCCGCCAATGCTCTATCTGGGATATGTCGGGTTCGCGGTGCCATTCGCGTTTGCCATCGGCAGCCTGATCACGCGGCAGCCGGGCGAAGGCTGGATCCACACCACGCGGCGCTGGACGCTGGTGACGTGGCTATTCCAGAGCTGCGGCATCATGCTGGGCGCCGCATGGGCATACCACGTGCTGGGGTGGGGCGGCTACTGGGGCTGGGACCCGGTGGAAAACGCGTCGCTGCTGCCATGGCTGAGCGGGACGGCGTTTCTCCATTCGGTGATGATGCAGGAAAAGAAAGGCATGATGAAGGTTTGGAACATCGTGCTGGTCTCGGCCACGTTCTTCCTCTGCATCCTGGGGACCTTCCTGACGCGGTCGGGCGTGGTGCAATCGGTGCACGCGTTCGCGCAGTCCAATATCGGCAAATACTTTGTAGGCTTCATGGCTGTGGGGATCGCAGCCACGATTTACCTGATTCTCGACCGTCTGGATTATCTGAAGAGCGAAGCGCAACTGGAATCGGTGATCTCGCGGGAATCGAGCTTCCTTTTTAACAACCTGATTTTGCTGGCGAGCTGTTTCGCGGTGCTCTGGGGCACGCTGTTCCCGGTGATTTCGGAGTGGGCGACCGGCGACCGGATCGCCTTGGACTCCGATTGGTACAACCGGCTGATGGTTCCGATCGGATTGTTTCTGCTGCTGCTGACCGGGCTGGGACCGCTGTTCGCGTGGCGGCGCACCTCGATGGAGAGCCTGAGACGGAATTTCCAATGGCCTGGGATCGCAGCAGTGGTGCTGGCGGGCGCGCTGCTGGCGGCCGGAGTGCGGAACCTCTATGCGCTGATCTCGTTCGGCTTCTGTCTGTTCGTGGCTTTGACCGTACTGGTGGAGTTTTACAAGGGCGGGCGGGCGATCGCGGCGAAAAACGGATTCAACCTGCTGCACGGCATGGTCGAGCTGACGCACCGGAATACCCGGCGCTACGGCGGCTACCTGGTGCACATGGGAATCGTGCTGATGTTCATCGGATTCACCGGGCACGCCTTCAACCAGGCGGAGGTGAAGGAACTGAACAACGGCGATTCCATGCGAGTGGGACAGTACCGATTGAAGATGGCGCGGACGACCGACGGGCAGGAACCGAATTACCAGTGGCACCGCGCGACGATGGAAGTTTACAAGAACGGAGACTACCTGGGCACACTGGAGCCGGAAAAGCGGTTCTACACGGCGAGCAAGCAGGGGACTTCGGAGATCGGACTGCGGGCGCGCCTGAACGAAGATTTATACCTGAACTTCGGCGGCATGTCGGACGATCAGCAGCGGGTGGTAATGCAGGCGTACGTCTTTCCGCTGGTGTCGTGGATCTGGATCGGCGGCCTGGTTCTGATCGGCGGAACGCTGATCTGCCTGGTGCCGAGCAAGGTCAAGATGCAGTACGCGCGCACGCAGGTGGTAGGGATAACAAAGAAGCATGTCACGGTGGAGAAATAGGCTGAGGGCAACGTGGCGCGGGACGAAATCCCGCGGGCCGGAAGGCAACCAACATATTGCCCCGGCATCGCGTGATCGAGAGATGCCAACCCGTCGCCGGTTCGCGGCGTGCCCAACCTGGGCTCTGACGCTGGCGCTGGTGGCCGCGGTCATGGGACTGGCGCAAACGGCATCGGAAAAACCGAGCAACGATGTGCGGCGCGTGGGATCGCGGATCCGCTGCCAGTGCGGCTGCGGAGACTCGGTGGCGACGTGCTCGATGCTGGAGTGCGAATTTTCCAAGCCTGCCAAACTGAAAATCGCGCAGATGCAGGCAGTGGGGATGTCGGACGAACAGATCATTCAGTCGTTCATCCGGCAATACGGGCCGGGGATTTACCTGGCGCCGCCGAATGCGTTCGGATGGATCGTGCCGTATGCGTCGGTAGGCGTAGGGCTTGTGATTATCTGGATGTTCATCAAGAAATACCGGAAACCGAAGCCGCTGGCGGAGATCGGGCCGGTGGAGATCGACGACCCGGCGCTGGAGAAGTATAAGGATCAGATCGAGAAGGATCTGGCGAACCTGGAGTAGAAGCCAGAGAGTGTGAATTCGACGCAGAAGCGCAGAGACGCGGGGAAAACCGATTCGCCGCCAAGACGCCGAGGCGCCGAGGAAATCAGGATCGAAAGTTGATTATCGGAATTACATGCGCGGTGGCGATCGTTGTGATCGCGTTTATCTTGAGCGTGCGGTCGAACGATTTGCCGGCGCCGGAGATGGAGTCGCCGTTCCGGCATTTGGACGAGCGTAAGGCGGCGATTTACGAAAACCTGCGCGATTTGCAGTTCGAATACCGGGTGGGAAAGCTATCCGACGAAGACTACCAGGCCACCAAGAAGGACCTGCAAAAGGAACTGGCAGCGGTGCTGGCGGAAGTGGACAGACTGCAGAACCAGGGGCTGGGGGCCATGGGCCAGGGGCCGGGGAATGGAACGGCCGTGATTGCGGAACCGGTAATCAAGCCTGTTGGCTTGGTGTGCCCGGCGTGCGGCGCGAAGTTCGAGCGGGAGTTGAAGTTTTGCGGGGAGTGCGGAAAGGCGATGGGGGTGGCGCGATGAGCAGATTGGCATTGGCGCTGCTGGCCGCCTTGCCGGCGTTCGGGGCAGTGACAGGGACGGTGATCAACCGGACCACCGGTGCGCCGCTGGCGGGCGTGACGGTGGGGCTGGACAAGCTGGGGCAGAGCGGGCCGGAGCCGGTGGCGGAGACCAAAGCGGACGCACAGGGGCGGTTCACAATTGCGCAGGACACCTCGGGCCAGATGCCGTACCTGCTGCGGGCGGAATACGACGGCGTTCGCTATTTCCATATGTTGCCGCCGGGAACGCCGTCAAGCGGAATCACGCTGGATGTTTACCAGGCATCCACGAAAGCCGGCGAAGCCAAAGTTTCGAAGCACATGATCCTGTTCCAGCCGTCGGATGGAAAGCTGGCGGTGAACGAGACGTACATCCTGGAGAACGGCGGCAAGACGGCGTGGAACGATCCGGGCGCGGGCACCGTGCAGTTCTTTCTACCGGCAGGGGCGGATGGAAAAGCGGATGTACAAGCGACCGAACCGGGCGGAATGCCGATTTCGGCCGGGGTAGTCAAAGCCGGCAAGAGCGGACTCTACGGTGTGGATTTCGCGGTGAAGCCGGGCGAAACACGGATCGACGTGAACTATTCCCTGCCCTACACGGCGGGCTCTCCGTTCAGCGGCAAGATTGCCAGCCGGGACGACAACACGTACCTGATCGCGCCCAACGGGGTTACGCTTGATGGCAAAGGGCTGAAGGATTTAGGTACGGAGCCGAGGACCCAGGCGCACATCTACGGTCTCGCGGCAACCGCATACGATGTGAAGCTGACCGGGGCGGTGGCCGCCGCGGCGGATAACGGCGCCGGCGACGCTACCGATAGCAGCGGCCCCCAGATCGAACAGATCATGCCGCGGCTCTACACACAGGCCGTGCCGATTCTGGGGATTGCGCTGGGGATTCTGGGGCTGGGATTCGTGCTGCTCTATCGAGCCGGGCAGCCAGTCCCTCACGGCCGGGCTGTAAGCACCGGCCCCGAACGGAAATGAACGCGGTCTCGGTTGACGGAGTCTGGAAATTCTACGGGGATTATCCGGCCCTGCGAGACATTCGGCTGGAAGCGGCGGAGGGCGCCTGCCTGGCTCTGATCGGTCGAAACGGCGCGGGTAAGACCACGCTGTTGCGGACGATCGCGGGATTTTCGCGGCCCGGACGCGGAGCAATCCGGATTTTCGGCAAACCACCGCGGGACACCGAAACGCGACGCATGATGGGCTTCATCGGGCACGGGATCTCCGTCTATGACGAGCTTTCGGCGCTGGAGAACCTGACGCTGTACGGGAAGCTGTACGGCTTGGAGGATCCACGGCGGTCGGCGCTGGAGTGGCTGGAACGGACGGGGCTGGAGCGCGTGAAGAACGGCCTGGTACGCGAGTTTTCGCGGGGTATGCGGCAGCGTCTGGCGGTAGCGCGGGCGTTCTTGCACGAGCCCAGCGTGCTGCTGCTGGACGAACCGTTCACGGCGCTGGACGATCGGGCGATCGCGGTGCTGCAAAGGCTGCTGCGGGAAGGACTGGCCGCAGGCAAGACGATTGTAATGTCGACACACCAACTGCGCGAGGCGCTGGAACTGGCGACGGACGTGGCCCTCCTGGCTCGGGGCAAGGTGGCATTCGCGGGACGATGCACGGCAGAGATGGTGGCCGATCCGGGCTATGTGTACTCCCGCTATGGCGAGGGCGCATGACGGCGGCGGGGACGGTAGCGGCGGTACGGACGGCGCGGCCGGCGGCGGCACGGCAGGTTTTCACCATCGCCATCAAAGACCTGCGGGCGGAGCTGCGGACCAAGGAAGCGGTGAACGCGGCACTGGCGTTCGCGTTGGTGATCCTGCTGATGTTCAGCTTTGCGTTCGACCCGGAGGCGGATAC